>NZ_JAUZMZ010000073.1:0-23535 GCF_036327435.1 Rhodococcus chondri
CGGTTGCCGTGGGTGCGGCTCGTACACGCGGACGCTGCCCACCCCCAGCTCGCCAGGCTCGGCGCCGGCACCGTGACCGCCGCGGATCTGCTCGGCGATCCGGCCGTCGTGGCCGCGATCGACGACCTCGACCACGGCGACGACGAGGAAGCAGCCGCACTGGCCGACACCGTCCTGCGGCTCGCCACGCGCGTCCGTGCCGACGACGTGCCTCCCGAACTCGGCGCCCTGCTGCTGCCCGATGCGGAGGGACTCCTCACACCGGCCGACGAACTGCTGCTGCCCGGTGCCCCGCTCGCCGAAGTTCTCGTCGACGACTCGCCGTTCGCAACCGTCGATCCGAACCTGGTCGACCGGTACGGCGCGGACGCGTTGCGCGCTGTCGGCGTCGGCTGGGGATTCACCGTGCTGCGCGCCGACCTGCCTACCGGCCCCGACCACGATCTTCCCGACGAGGACCTGTGGTGGGACACCCTCGACACGGATCCGGAGACGCTCGTCGCCGTCCGCGACCTCGACCTCGTCGCCGAAGATCGTTGGCCGCGCGCATTGTCGCTGCTGGCGGCGGACCCGGCCGTCGTGCCCGCCCTGAGCGATCGCGACGGCTACACCGCATGGTGGCTACGCAGTTACGCCGTGCTGGACGGGCAGCGTCTCGGCCACCTCCGGTACCTCGACGACACGGTGTTCGAGGGCCTCCTCGATGCCTGCACGCACCCGGACGCGGGGACGCTGCGGGCATCCCTGGCCACCACCCGGATCGACGACCTCGATCTCGCCGAGACACTCCTCGACCGGCTGGCGGACCCGTCCCGGCACCCGGATGCGGCCGCAGTGGCCGCCGCGCACGCCGCCCTGGCCGCGGCGCATGCGTCGGGAGCCGTCGATGCCGACAGCGTGACGTTGCCCGACGGGGTGCGCAGCCTCGCGGGTACCGTCGCCGACGCGGCGGATGCGCTCGTACTCGACACCGCATGGCAGGCGGCGGTCATTCCGCCCGAGCGAGCGCGGCGCTCTCGGTGACCGCGAGCGCGATGTCTTCCCCCCACCCCCACCACTGGTTGCTCGTGGAGCTCCGGGAGCCGGCGCTGACCACCGCGGTCACAGCTCTCACCCATACCGGCGGCATCGTCGCGGTCAGCGTTGTCGCTGCCGTGGCCGTGGTGTGGCTGGTCCGCATGGCCCGTACCGCCGGGGCGGTCCTCGTCGCCGCGGCCGTACTCACCGGCTGGCCCGTGATGACGCTGCTCAAGCAGTTCTTCGACCGGGACCGGCCACCGCAACCGGAGCGGCTGCTCGAACTGCAGACGCTCTCCTTCCCGTCCGGGCACGCGATGATGAGTGCGATTCTTGCGACCGTGTTCGCGGTGCTCGCGGTCCGGTCGTGGCCCGCGGGCAGCCGTCTTCGCCTGATCGCGCTCACTGCGCTCGGCTCCTACACCGTGACGGTGGGACTCTCACGGGTGTATTTGGGGGTGCACTGGCTCACCGACGTCGTCGTCGGCTGGTTGCTCGGGGTGCTCTGGGCACTGTTGTGGGTGTGGTTGATCACGTGGGCAGGTGGCGCGCCCGGGGTGCGGCCGTGGCGTCGCGAACCTTCAGCCGAGCCCGACCTGCGCTCCGCGCCGTCCGCGTCGTGCGGCGCGGCGTTGCAGGAGGAACAGCGCGGAACCCAACAGGCCCACGGCGATTCCCGCCACGCAGACGGGTAACGCCGAGTCCCAGCGGTCACCGGAGAGCAGCACGACCACCGCCGCGATCGCCCACAGTGCGGTACCGATCGCGAGAATCGGACGCGGATCGGCCAGGCGGCGGATCCGGTCGGCGATATCGTCTGTTCGCTTCACGAGTTGCAGATTAGTTCCTCGCCGCTGCAATAATCTCGTTCCGTTGCGACGCACCGACTCGACGAGCGGATAAATTCGACATGGCCGTGAGCACCGACTCCGAACGATCCTCATTTCTCGATACCTATTTCAAGATCACCGAACGTGGTTCGACGGTGTCTCGCGAAGTCCGTGGCGGCATCGTCACGTTCTTCGCGATGTCCTACATCGTGGTCCTCAACCCGCTGATCCTCGGTAGTTCCTCGGCCGACGACGCGTCCGCGAAGGTCGACGTTCTCGGAAACATCCTGCCGATCAACCAGGTGGCGGCCGTCACCGCGCTGGTGGCCGGATTCATGAGCATCGTGTTCGGCGTGGTGGCGAACTATCCGTTCGCAATCGCCGCGGGTCTGGGTATCAACAGCCTGCTCGCCGTCACCATCGCACCGCAGGTGACGTGGCCCGAAGCGATGGGCCTGGTGGTCATCGACGGCATCATCATCGTGGTGCTGGCCCTCACCGGGTTCCGGACCGCGGTGTTCAACGCGATCCCGGGTGAACTCAAGGCCGCGATCGCCGCGGGCATCGGCGCATTCATCGCGTTCATCGGCATGGTCGACGCCGGCTTCGTGCGCCGCATCCCGGACGCCGCGAACACCACCGTCCCCGTCGGTCTCGGCATCGACGGCTCGATCGCATCGTGGCCCACCTTCGTGTTCGTCGTCGGTGTGCTCCTCATGGGTGTCCTCGTGGTGCGCAAGGTCCGCGGCGGCATCCTCATCGGGATCGTCACCACCACGGTGCTCGCACTGATCATCGAGGCCGTCGTGAACGTCGGCCCGTCCCAGGGCACCAACCCGAAGGGCTGGAATCTCAGTACCCCGGAAACGCCCGACAGCTTCGCCGGCCTGCCGGACCTGAGCCTGGTCGGCGATGTCAACCTCTTCGGTGCTTTCACCCGCATCGGTGTGATCGCCGCGACGCTCCTCGTGTTCACCCTCGTTCTCGCCAACTTCTTCGACGCCATGGGCACCATGACCGGTCTCGGCAAGGAAGCCGGACTCACCGACAAGAACGGCAACCTGCCGGGTATCGGGAAGGCACTCGTCGTCGAGGGCGCCGGAGCCATCGCCGGTGGTGGCGCGTCGGCGTCGTCGAACACCGTCTTCGTCGAGTCCGCCTCGGGTATCGCCGAGGGGGCCCGCACCGGCCTGGCCAACGTGGTCACCGGCGTGCTGTTCCTGCTCGCGATGTTCCTCACGCCGCTCTACGAAATCGTTCCCGTCGAAGCGGCAGCACCCGCGCTGGTCGTCGTGGGTGCGCTCATGATCGGCCAGGTCCGCGACATCGACTTCGGCAACTTCGCAGTTGCGCTGCCCGCATTCCTCACGATCTTCGTCATGCCGTTCACCTTCTCGATCGCCAACGGCATCGGCGTCGGCTTCATCACCTGGGTGGTGCTGCACGCAGTCAGCGGCAAGATCCGCACCATCCACCCGTTGATGTGGATCGTGGCGGTGTTGTTCGCGCTGTACTTCTCGGTGGATCCGCTCACGGAACTTCTGACGTAGCAAGCCTGCTCGGTTCGTGCGAATCGGACAGTGACGTATTGTGCTCGCCATGATCTCGGATACACGCGCACTCGCAGGCGACCTCGCTCTCGCCGTTGTGCGTCTGACGCGTCATTTGCGGGGGCGGCGCACCGATTCCCGAGTTTCCCTGACTCAGATGTCGGCGATGGCCACGCTGAGCCAGGAGGGAGCGATGACCCCCGGTGCACTCGCCGCGCGAGAGCGGGTGCAGCCGCCCTCCATGACGCGTGTGATCGCCTCCCTCCACGACCTGGGCCTGGTCGAACGCACCCCGCACCCGACGGACGGCCGGCAGATCATCGTCACGCTGTCGGAGTCCGGCGCCGAACTGCTTGCCGACGAAGCTCAGGCACGCGAGGCGTGGCTCACCGAGCGGCTCGAAAAACTCGATCCGGACAGCCTCGCCACGCTGCAACGCGCCGTCGGGATCCTTTCGACGCTGGTGTCCGAGAACAGCTGAGCTCGCAGCCGTGAGCCCGCACCCGATTCGGTGCTCGCAGCACCATCGAGGAGAATGGTCGCGTGGTTCACGTCATCGACATCGACGATCCTGCCGATCCGCGGCTGGACGACTTCCGAGACCTCAACTCGTCCGATCGGCGTCCTGATCTGCCCGGAGGCAAGGGTCTGGTCATCGCCGAGGGGGTCCTCGTCGTGCAGCGCATGCTCGACTCCCGATTCGTCCCGGTCGGTCTGCTCGGCGTGGACCGGCGGCTCGGTGAGCTCGCCGACGACCTGCGCGATGTCGACGTGACCTTCTACCGCACCGATGCGGATGTCATGGCGGAGGTGATCGGCTTCCACCTCAATCGCGGAGTGCTTGCCGCCGCGCACCGACCGGTCCCGCTCGAACTCGACGACGTGCTGGAGAAGGCGAGCACCGTGGCGGTGCTCGAGGGCGTCAACGATCACGAGAACATCGGATCGATGTTCCGCAACGCCGCCGGACTCGGCGTCGATGCCGTGGTGTTCGGAAAAGGCTGCGCCGATCCGCTGTACCGGCGAGCGGTCCGCGTTTCGATGGGACACGTGCTGCGGGTGCCGTTCGCGCAGGTGGAGCGGTGGCCGCACGACCTGGATCGCTTGCGGGAGCGCGGTTTCCAGCTCATCTCGCTCACTCCGGATCCTCAGGCGATCCCGTTGGCCGAAGCGATGACCGGCGAAAAGGTGGCGCTGCTGCTCGGCGCCGAGGGACCGGGCCTGACCGAGCACGCCATGCGCGCCACCGATGTGCGTGCCCGGATTCCGATGGCACCGGGCACCGACTCGCTCAACGTCGCGACGGCGGCTGCGATGGCGTTCTACGAACGGGTCCGGCTCCCGCGGTGACCGCCGCGCCCTGACCTGCCGGTTCTACGGACGTCGAGCGCGGCGCCACCACCGATGCCGGACCGGTGCGGTGCCGGATGGCGGCGGGTCCGGCTCATCCTGACTGCGCAACGCGAAACCCCACACCTCGACATCATCCGGATCGAGTTCGCCGTCGGTGCGACCCACATAGCGGTAGCCGAGGAACGCGGCGTTGGCGGTGTCGACGAGACGGCGAGGATGAAACGGCAGCGCCTGCGGGTGCGGGGCGATGTGTGCGGGCCAGCTGATCGGATGGTCGCCTGCCCAGAACGGTCGTTCCCACACGAACGGGATGCCCTCGTCCTCGAAGAACTCGACGGGGCTCGCCCCGAACGACCGCCGCAGCGTGCCGCGTTCCCATGCTCCGAACGCGCCCCACGCGCCCGGCGGATCGGATACGACGAGATACGTCTGCTCGGACGCGAGTGTGTGGATCCAGCGCTCGGGCAGTGTCGACGGGCGCCGGAACATCAGGTCTCGGCTGCACACCACGGTGACGCCCGGATAGCTGCCTACGAACACCTGCGCCGCTCCGCCGTCGGCGTCGTCACTCCCGCCTGCGGCCCGGCGCAGGGACACTCGGCCGACCGGGTCCGCGTTCTGCTCGGGAAAAAGACGCTGCAGAAGACGTTGCGCGGCGCCGCAATCCGGCCGGGCCGTGCGCAACACTGCGGCGGGATCGGGAGCATCGACGTACCAGAGTGTCGATACCGACGCCGGCACCGTGCGGGTTCCTTCAGCCGCGCCCGTTGCTGCGCACGCCGAGCAGCACGTCGTCCCAGGAGGGCAGCGCGGGCTTGCCGCGCTTGTCCTTACCGGGGGCGTGTGCGGCGGCGCGCTTGGGTGCGGAGTCGTCGGCAGCGGGATCGGATGCGGGCTCCGCGGTCTCGGCGGGCTCGGTCGACGAGGCGGCAGGCTCGGCCTCGGTCTCGGTGTCGGACCGGGTCTCGGTGTCGGTCTCGGCGACAGGCTGATCGATCGTGACGGTCTCGGTGGAGACGATGTACCGGCCCGCCGGCTCGGTCTCCGTGGAGTCGTCGACGTCGCGGGCGGAGTACACCGGTGTCAGGTACCGCAGCGGACGGCCGCAGTCCGGATCGACGAGATCCGCGGCGACGTCGTCGAGCGCGACGATCGTTCCGCCGTGCGCGTCGGGCTGGTACCGCCAATGGGCCGTATTGGTGGAGCGACCGGCATGCCATTGGAGCTGCACCACCCAGTGGCCGTCGTCGTCGCGCCAGGCATCCCACGACGCCACATCGAGATTGTGGCTCCGTGCGCGGAATGCCTGGGTGACCGTTTCGAGCAGTGTCTGCACCGTCGGGCCGTCGGGTCGAACCGGATGTCCGTGCTGGGCCATTTCGGCCGCGCGTGAACGCTCGAGCAGCACCGGGTAGGCGAATCGTTCGACCTTCGACACCGGTATGCCGGCTTCTTCGGCGACCTGTTCGACGGATGCTCCGGCTCGGATGCGCGCCTGGATCTCCCGCGGGCGCAGCTGACTGGCGGTTTCGATCTGGATCTGGCCGAGGCGAGCGAGATCGCCGCGCGAAGCGGCGCGCAGTGTGTCGTCGACCGGGATGCGGAACTTGTCCCCTGAAGCGGGGTCGGCCAATACAACATGCTTAGCATCCGGCTCGAGACCGACCACTCGAAGCTCTCGCACCTTTGACCTCCTCGCGCCGATCGCGATTGACCTGCTCGACTGTAGTGGAATCGTTCCCTTCGCCGTGCCGGACACGCCGCGCCGCGCCGCGGGTTGTGCGATCTGCGGCGAAGTAGGCGCTATTCTCCTAGGTTTGCCGACAATGTCTGGATGCGTGATCGAGGGTTGAGATGCGGCCGGGGCCGGGTCCCGACGGACCCGGCCCCGGCCGGTGAGCAGACTTCGATGCTCAGAGCTGAGAGACGACCCAGTCGATCGCCTTGGTCAGCTGTGTGACGTCCTCAGGGTCGATCGCCGGGAACATGCCGATGCGCAGCTGCTTGCGGCCCAGCTTGCGGTACGGCTCGGTGTCGACGATCCCGTTGGCGCGCAGGATCTTTGCGACCTGTGCGGCATCGACCGACTCGTCGAAGTCGACAGTGCCGACAACCTGCGACCGCAGCGACGGGTCGGCGACGAACGGCGTCGCGTACTCGGAGGCCTCCGCCCACTCGTAGAGGCGCGACGACGAATCCTTGGTGCGCGCGACGGTCCAGTCCAGCCCGCCGTTGCCGTTCATCCACTCGATCTGGTCGGCGAACATGAGCAGCGTCGCGAGTGCCGGCGTGTTGTACGTCTGATCCTTGCTGCTGTTGTCCACCGCGATCGGCAGCGACAGGAACTCGGGCGTGAAGCGGCCCGACTCCTTGATCTCCGCCACCCGTTCGAGAGCGGCCGGGCTCATCAGCGCAATCCACAGGCCGCCGTCCGCGGCAAAGCACTTCTGCGGGGCGAAGTAGTAGACATCGGCGTCGGCGATGTTCACCGGCAGGCCGCCGGCGCCGGACGTCGCGTCGATCGCGATCAGGGCGTTGTCCGAACCGGCCGGGCGAGTGACCGGCACCGCGACGCCGGTCGACGTCTCGTTGTGCGCCCAGCCGATGAGGTCGACCGAAGCGTCGGCCACGATCTCGGGGGCCGAGCCGGGCTCGGCGGAGACCACGACCGGATCGCCGATGAACGGGTTCTTCTTGGCGACCGTCGCGAACTTCGACGAGAACTCGCCGTAGGTGAAGTGCTGCGAGCGTTCACGGATCAGGCCGAACGCCGCAGCGTCCCAGAACGCGGTGGTGCCACCGTTGCCGAGCACGACCTCGTAGTCGTCGGGCAACGAGAACAGGTCGCGCAGACCCGACCGGACCCGGCCGACGACGTCCTTGACCGGCTTCTGCCGGTGGCTGGTGCCGAACACCGAGGCGCCGACGTCGACGAGCGACTGGAGCTGCTCGGGGCGAACCTTGGACGGGCCGCAGCCGAAGCGGCCGTCTGCGGGCTTGAGGTCGGCGGGAATGATCGGTGAAGCGTCAGCCATCGGAATGCGTGTCCTAAGCGTCGAGGGACAAGTGCACAGGTAGTCTAGACCGCCCCGTGCGGTGTTCCGTCGTCGCTTCAGCGATGTGTGATCGAATCCCAGCCCGTCACCGAGTCGACCGGACGCGGATCGGGGCCGGTGTAGATGGCGGCGGGACGCACCAGCTTGCCGAGTCGCTTCTGCTCGAGGATGTGCGCGCACCAGCCGGCGGTCCGGCCGCAGGTGAACATCGCGGGCATCATCGCGGACGGAACTTCGGCGAAGTCGAGGATGACGGCGGCCCAGAACTCGACGTTGGTTTCGATCGCGCGGTCCGGACGGCGTTCGCGCAACTCGGTCAGCGCGGCCTGCTCGAGCGCAGCGGCCGCCTCGTAGCGGGGGGCATCGAGCCGCTTGGCGGTAGCGCGCAGCACCCGGGCGCGCGGATCCTCCGCGCGGTACACGCGGTGCCCGAAGCCCATGAGCTTCTCCTTGCGGTCGAGGATGCCCTTGACCAGCGCGCGGGGATCGTCGGACCGCTCGGTTTCCTCGATCATCGGCAGCACGCGGGCCGGGGCGCCGCCGTGCAGCGGACCGGACATCGCGCCCACAGCGCCCGACAGTGCCGCCGCGGCGTCGGCTCCGGTGGAAGCGATCACGCGTGCAGTGAACGTGGACGCGTTCATACCGTGCTCGGCGGCGGAGACCCAGTACGCGTCGATGGCCTCGACGTGCTTCGGATCGGGCTCGCCCTTCCAGCGGACCATGAAGCGTTCGGTGACCGTCTGTGCCTGGTCGACGCGCGCCTGGGAGACGGCGGGCTGGTAGATGCCGCGCGCCGACTGGGCGACGTAGGACAGGGCCATCACGGCGGCACGGGCCAGATGGTCGCGGGCGGTCTCGTCGTCGATGTCGAGCAGTGGCTCGAAACCCCAGATCGGAGCGAGCATCGCGAGGCCGGCCTGCACGTCGACGCGCACGTCGCCGGTGTGGATGGGCAGCGGGAACGGCTCGGCCGGATGCAGACCGCGCCCGAACTCGCCATCGACGAGCAGAGCCCAGACGTCCCCGAACGTCACACCGTGCCCGACGAGTTCTTCGATGTCCACGCCGCGGTAGCGCAGGGAGCCGCCGTCCTTGTCGGGTTCGGCGATATCACTGGTGAAGGCGACGACGCCTTCGAGACCGGCGACGAAATCTTCGGGAACTGACGGGCGCGCTGCCATGACGGATGTGTCTCCTCGCTCGCGTGCCGCCCGGTCCGAGCCGCACTTCCGGTGGAATGGAGACGCCGCAATTGTGATCGGCGCCCCACTCTGGTCGTCGTTCGAGAACTGTAGTACGTCTCGGCTCGATCCTGCGCGGCGGACTCCGCTAGTGGCCGTGCCCGGGTAGTAGCGTCATGGTTCGTGCCCGCAGAACCGCCGCATCCGGACCCGCAGCGACCCGAACCGCAACGTCCGGAGCGCTCCGCGAGCGACCTTGCGTCGATGCGGGTCGACTACAGCCACGTCGGCCGCCCGGACTCTCCGGATCCGGCCGTCGGTGAACTCGACCTCGAACCCGAGCAGGTTGCGTCCGGATGGCTTCCGCTTCTGCGCGACTGGTTGGCCACCGCGGTGGAGGCCGCGGTGCCCGAACCCAACGCGATGGTGCTGGCGACCGTCGACGAACATGGCCTGCCCGCGACACGGGCGGTGTTGTGCAAGGGCATCGACGCGGACGGCATCACCTTCTTCAGCAACTACGACTCCGACAAGGGCCGGCATCTCGCTGCCGCGCCGTACGCGTCCGCGACGTTCGTGTGGTTGCCTCTGCATCGGCAGGTCACCGTGCGCGGCCCGGTCACCCGCGTGACAGCGGAGGAGACCGCCGAATATTGGCGTACCCGGCCCCGGGGGTCGCGACTCGGTGCGTGGGCATCGCGCCAGTCCCGGCCCATCGGTTCGCGTATCGAACTCGAACACGCGCTCGTGGAGGCGGGGGAGCGGTTCGGTCCGGGCGACGACATTCCGGTGCCCCCGTTCTGGGGCGGGTTCCGGATCATCCCCGAATCGGTCGAGTTCTGGCAGGGACGGCCCGACAGGTTGCACAACCGGGTCCGTACCCGTCTGGTGGACGGGCGGTGGGTCACCGCGCGGCTCCAGCCGTGACGTGAGGTCGGTTGCCGATTCGCGGCGCTTCGGAAGTTGTTGACCGTCAGGGCGATCGGCGTGGGTCGAGCGCGCCGGTGCGGGCAGTGTGCGCGGCCGCACAGGTATGAAGCGGCAATTCCGTAGTGGGGACGGTCGCGGACCGCGACACTGGAGAGCATGTCGGAGCCGATCAGTCGCCCGATCCGCGGAGGCGGGTACCGGGCGGAAGTGTCCAGTGCGGGCGGAGCCTTGCGGTTGCTCGAACAGGACGGGCCGGAAGGTGGGTATCGGCTGACCGAGAGCTGGCCGGCGAATGCACGTCCGCCGCTGTATTCCGGCACGGTGCTCGCGCCCTGGCCGGGCAGAGTGCGCGACGGCCATTTCTTCTTCGACGGTATCGAGCATCAACTCGCGGTCACGGATCCTCGCCACGGCGCCGCAGTGCACGGATTCGCGTGGCATCGCGATTGGACATTGCTGTCTCACAACGAGTCCCGAATCGAGCAGGCGCTGGAGGTGGGATTGCACAAAGGCTGGCCCTACCAATTGCGGCTCACCGCAGCGCACGAGGTCGGGCCGGGCGGGCTCACCGTCACTCTCACCGCCACCAATGTCGGCGGCTACCATTCGCCGTTCGGTCTCGGAGGGCACCCGTATCTACGGGCGGGCGACGCACCACTCGACGAGTGCTCGCTGCAGGTCGCGGCCGGTACGCGGCTTCCCCTGGATCTGCACCGCGGACTGCCCAACGCCTACTCGCATCCGGTGGCCGGAACCGAATACGATTTCACGTCACCGCGATTGCTCGAGGGTGTGCATCTCGATGTGCCGTACGGCGCGGTCGACCAGGACGTCGACGGGCGTGCGCGTCACCGCCTGCTCGCTCCGGACGGGCGCGGCGTCGAGATGTGGGCCGGAAAAGAGTTCGGCTGGCTGCACGCGACGACGACCCGGCCCGATACGGGAGACGGCTACCCGGACCGCGGTCGAGCCCTCGCGCTCGTCCCGATGACCTGCCCGCCCGACGCATTCAACCTCGGTATCGATCTCATCGTGCTCCAACCGGAGGAGCAGTGGACCGGGCAGTGGGGGATCGCCGCGGTCGGTCCCGGCTCATGAGAGCAGGCGGGGCAGCGCGGGTGTTCGACGAGCGCCGGGACCTTCGGCGGGGACCGTTCGGTCACGGTGGGGAGGTGCCGCTTATCGCGTATTATTGCCGCAGGTGAGCAGCGTGTGTCGTTCCGGCGTCGAGGTCTCGGAGGTGGCGCGAGCGCGCCCGTCGCCTGTATCCATGAGACACCGTTCGGGGACTTTCGACAGACCCTGCCTCGGCGCAGACCCCGCGCTACGGCTAGGTTCTACGTGAATGTTCGGAAGTTTTCTCGTAGGTCTGAGCTTGAGAGGGATCCTTCGTGCCCGCTGAGAACGACACACCGCCCACCCTCAGCTACCCCGGTGGCGAGCACACGATGTCTATCGCCAAGGCGACGGAAGGCAATGACGGCATCGAGCTGGGCAAGCTCCTTGCGGAGACCGGGTACACCACCCTTGACCCCGGTTTCGTCAATACCGCCTCCACCAAGTCGGCGATCACTTATATCGACGGCGAGAAGGGCATCCTGCGGTATCGCGGATACCCGATCGAGCAGCTCGCCGAGAAGTCGACGTTCATCGAGGTCAGCTACCTGCTGATCTACGGTGAGCTGCCGACCGCGGAGCAGCTCGACCTCTTCACCGACAAGATCCGCCGCCACACTCTCCTCCACGAGGACCTCAAGCGCTTCTTCGACGGCTTCCCGCGCAACGCGCACCCGATGCCGGTCGTATCCAGCGCCGTCAATGCGCTGTCGGCGTACTATCCGGACTCGCTCGACCCGGAGAACTCCGAGCAGGTCGAGCTGTCGACGATCCGCGCGCTCGCCAAGCTGCCGACCATCGCCGCGTATGCCTACAAGAAGTCCGTCGGTCAGCCGTTCCTCTACCCGGACAATTCGTTGTCGCTGGTCGAGAACTTCCTGCGGATGACGTTCGGTTTCCCGGCCGAGCCGTACGAGATCGATCCCGAGATCGCGCGGGCTCTCGACATGCTGCTGATCCTGCACGCCGACCACGAGCAGAACTGCTCCACCTCGACGGTGCGCCTGGTCGGTTCGTCCGACGCCAACCTGTTCACGTCGATCTCCGGCGGCATCAATGCACTGTGGGGCCCGCTGCACGGCGGCGCCAACCAGGCGGTGCTCGAGATGCTCGAGCAGATCCAGTCCTCCGAGGGCGACGTCAAGGACTTCGTGCGCAAGGTCAAGAACAAGGAAGACGGCGTGAAGCTCATGGGCTTCGGGCACCGCGTCTACCGCAACTACGATCCGCGCGCCGCGATCGTCAAGAAGACCGCCGACTCGATTCTGAGCAAGCTCGGTGCGGGCGACGAACTGCTCGAGATCGCCATGAAGCTCGAAGAGGCCGCGCTGACCGACGATTACTTCATCGAGCGCAAGTTGTACCCGAACGTCGACTTCTACACGGGTCTGATCTACCGGGCGATGGGCTTCCCCGACCGCATGTTCACCGTGCTGTTCGCGCTCGGGCGTCTGCCCGGCTGGATTGCGCACTGGCGTGAAATGCACTCCGATCCGACCCTGAAGATCGGCCGCCCGCGGCAGATCTACACCGGATACCCGGAGCGTGACTACTCGGAGCTCGGCGCCCGCTGACGAATCGACGACCCGTGAGCCTCACGACCGACATCTCGACGAGGGAGTAGACCCATGACCAAACCTGAAATCGAATTCCAGGAGGGGCCTGCCCCTACCGAGCTGGTGGTCCAGGACATCACCATCGGCGACGGCGCCGAGGCGACGCCGGGTGCCGTCGTCGACGTCCATTACCTGGGCGTCGAATACGACACGGGCGAAGAATTCGATTCGTCGTGGAGCCGTGGCGAATCCATTCGCTTCCCGCTGGCCGGCCTGATCGCCGGTTGGCAGGAGGGCATTCCCGGCATGAAGGTCGGTGGCCGCCGCAAGCTGACGGTGCCGCCCGAGCTCGCCTACGGTCCCGCCGGATCCGGGCACCCGCTCGGCGGAAAGACCCTGGTCTTCGTGATCGATCTGATGGGCACGAAATAGACCGAAATCTTACCCACGGGGCCCCGTATCCGACATCGGATGCGGGGTCCCGTGGTATCAGCGCTCGCGGATGAGGACGGCAGCGAACACGTCGCCCCTGTTGTGGCCGAAGCCGCTCGTGGTGTAGCGCCACAGACCGTCGTCGCACCGGAAGTCGTCGATGCGGCTGCCCTGCGACTTGCGATCGGTGCGGATGATGTCACCGTCGTCGTCGACGATGATCACGTCGCAGCGGCCGCCGAAGCGCCGGTCGTTGTCGTGGTGATTGTCCGCCCGGGCGGTGGCCGAGGCGCCGACAATTGGCAGGACGGCCAGTGCTGCAACGGCAATGAAACTGCGGCTGTTGAACATTCGGGTCTCCAGCGGGTTCGGGTGCGGTCGGTGCATCCAGAGTGCGCCGCAGCCGGGCCCCGCTGAACCCACCCGAGGGTGGGAAAGGGCAACCCCGAGTCGGTCAGGAACTTCTCGCGCCGGCTCCGAGCATCGCGAGAACTAGTTCGACGTAGTTGCCGGTGAGTTCGTCGACGTCGACCCGGCCCGGTTGGTACCACCGCGCGACGTCGATCCCCAGCGACAGAATCGCCAGTGCCGCGGATGGAACGTCGCGCACGGTAAATGTCCCGTCGTCGACGCCGGCCTGGATCATGTCGCGGACCACCGCGTCCGTCGCCCGGCGGATCTCGGCGATCTCCCGGTAGTGCTCGTCGGTGAGCGCGTGGAGTTCGTACTGCGCGACACGGCACGTCGTGTGGTGCACGGCGTGGATGCGGACGAAGCTGTCGACGAGTGCCTGGATCCGGTCGACGGCACCGTCCGCGCCGGCGGCGGCCTCGGTGACGGCGTCGAGAACGCTGCGATGGCCGGTCCTGCTCGCTTCGAACAGCACCTCTTCCTTCGATTTGAAGTGCACGTACAGCGCTGCGGGGCTCAGACCGGCGCCGACGGAGATGTCCCGGGTCGTTGTCGCGTGGTATCCGCGGCGGGCGAACGATTCGACGGCGGAGTCCACGAGGCGGCGCGCGACCTGCGACCCCTCGGGCACGGTTCCCTCGCCGAAGGGGGGAGTGGAGGGTGCATCGCTCCTGGTTGTCTCGGTCATCGTTCCGTCCTGGTCGCCGTGGTGTTCGTTGACATCATGCACCCTGGTTGCTCTACTAAGTAAGCGCTTAGTTCGTGCGATCGCCCGAAAGGACACCTCCATGCCCGCTCCCGTCCTGTCCCGCCGCGACCTGGACTTCCTGCTCTACGACTGGCTCGACGTCGAATCGCTGACCTCCCGTCCGCGGTTCGCCGAGCACTCGCGCGAGACGTTCGGCGCGGTCCTGGACGTGAGCGCCGACATCGCGACCAAGCATTTCGCCACCCACAACAAGAAGGCCGACGCGCAGGAACCGCGGATCGGTGAAGACGGGCGCGTCGAGATCATCCCCGAGGTGAAGGCCGCGCTGGATCTGTTCTCCAAGGCCGGTCTCATCGCGGGCGGATTCGACGAAGCGGTCGGTGGCATGCAACTGCCCGTCACGGTCCTGCGGGCATCCATGGCCTGGTTCCAGGCGGCCAACGCCGGAACCTCCGCCTACCCGTTCCTCACCGCTGCCAATGCGGGCCTGCTCGCCGCGCACGGAAGCGACGAGCAGATAGCCACTTTCGTCCCTGCGATGCTCGAAGGACGCTTCTTCGGCACCATGTGCCTGTCGGAGCCGCAGGCCGGATCCTCGCTCGCGGACATCACCACCAAGGCTGCACCCGAGGACGACGGCACCTACCGGCTCACCGGCACCAAAATGTGGATCTCCGGCGGCGACCACGAATTGACCGAGAACATCGTGCATCTCGTGCTCGCGAAGATTCCCGGCGGGCCCGCGGGGGTCAAGGGCATTTCGTTGTTCATCGTCCCGAAGTACTTCGTGAACGCCGACGGCACGCTCGGCGACCGCAACGACGTCGCGCTCGTCGGGCTCAATCACAAGATGGGCAACCGCGGCACGACCAACACCCTTCTCAACTTCGGCGAAGGCACCCATACGCCGGGTGGCCGAGCGGGAGCGGTCGGGTACCTGCTCGGCGAACCGAACAAGGGCCTGTCGTACATGTTCCACATGATGAACGAGGCGCGCATCGGCGTCGGTTTCCTTGCTACCGCACTCGGCTACGCCGGATACCAGCAGTCTCTCGAGTACGCACGCACCCGCGCCCAGGGTCGGCCTCTCGGCGCGAAGGATCCCCAGGCTCCGCAGGTGCCGTTGATCGAGCACACCGATGTCCGGCGAATGCTGCTGGCCCAGAAATCGTACGTCGAAGGCGCACTGGCCTTGGGTCTGTACTGCTCGAAGCTTGTCGACGAGCAGCAGACCGCGGCCGACGCCGAAAGCCGTTCGCGCGCAGGTCTCCTGCTCGATGTCCTCACCCCGATCGCGAAGTCGTGGCCGTCGCAGTGGTGCCTCGAAGCCAACAGCCTGGCAATCCAGGTCCTCGGTGGCTACGGCTACACCCGCGAATTCGACGTCGAGCAGTACTACCGCGACAACCGGCTCAACCCGATCCACGAGGGAACCCACGGCATTCAGGGGCTGGACCTTCTCGGCCGGAAGGTCGTCATGCAGGGCGGCGCAGGGTTGGCGTTGCTGGGCGAGACGATCGGCGCGACCGTTGCGAAGGGTCTCGCCGCCGGAGGAGAGACGGCAGCGACGGCCGAGCAGTTGCATGCCGCGGTCACGCGTGTCGGGGAAACCACCGCGGCGCTGTGGTCGACCGGCGATCCTGCTCTCGCCTTGGCCAATTCAACGGTCTATCTCGAGGCTGTCGGGCATGTGGTGGTCGCATGGATGTGGCTCGAACAGTTGCTCGCGGTGGGCGAGCGCGCCGGCGCGTTCTTCGACGGCAAGCGCGCCGCCGCCCGCTACTTCTACCGGTTCGAACTGCCCAGGACCGGACCGCAGTTCGATCTGCTCGCGAGCCTCGATCGTACGACCCTGGACGCCGATCCGGCCGGCTTCTGACACCGGGCTGTTCCGGGTGAAGCCCGGCCTGTCAACGCCGCGCTGTGAGGCGGAGCAGAGTAACGCCGTTGTCGAACGGGCGACTTTCCGCGCGGGTGAAATAGTGCGGTTCGAAACCCGCTCGGAACAAAGGAGTTCCGTTACCGATCACAATCGGGTGGACCTTGAGGAGGAGTTCGTCGATCTCGGGCAGCAGCGCACCCGCAAGCGACCCGCCGCCGCACAACCAGATGCCCATCCCGTCCTGGCGCTTGAGGTCGCGGACGTATTCGAGCGGATCGCTGCCGACGACGGTGACGGTTTCGTCGGGGGCTTCGGTCATCGTCCTCGAAAAGACGTACTGCTGCAGATGCTGGTAAGCACTGGTGATCCCGGCGTCGAGGGATGGTTCCCACGTGCGTCGTCCCATGACCACCGCGTCGAAGTTCTTGTTGGGGGACTCTATTCCCAACTGGGTACGAAGATGCGTCGGGATGGTCTCGGGATATTCATCGATGAGGGCCTCCATTCCCTCCCCGCCGAGCGGGAAGAAGTCGAAGCCGCCGACCGGGTCGGCGATGAAACCGTCGAGAGTGGTCGCAACGTAGTACGTCAGCACTCGCATACATCCTCCTGCAGTTTCAAGATCGGGCGGAAGCCCGATCGACAAGCAACGCTAAAGCGTGACGCACCGTTTGTGCCAGCACTTTCTGCGGATCGCCGTCGAAATGTTGTTCCTCGCTGCGGGTCCCGCCCGGTCCGGTAGTGGCGAAACACACCGTGCCCGGAGGGCGGCCGTCCTGTGGATCCGGTCCGCCCGCGCCGGTCACTGCAACGACGATCTGCGCGCCGAGTAGTTCGGCCGTGGATTCGGCCATTGTCCGAGCGGCGGATTCGCAGACCACCGGCCCTTCGGCGACCTGCAGCAGTCCGTGCTTCACCGAACGCGAATAGGCGACGATGCCACCGCGGAACCACTCGGAACTGCCTTCGGCGGCGCCGAGCCGGGCCGCGAGCGTGCCCGCCGTCAGCGACTCTGCGCACCCCAGCGTGAGTTCACCTTCGGACGCCAGCTCCGCGAGCTCCTCGATCAGTGCGTCGGAGCGGTCGGAACCGTCGACCACATCGTCATCGGACATCGGTTTCTCCTTGTCGATCGGAGTTTGCTCGAGCGGAGGTCTTCAGGACGGGGGTTCGGGGTTGGAGGCGCGGAGCCAGCGGGTGAGCAGGGTGCCGTCGTCGTCGGACACGAGATGGGCGCGGCGCATTTCGGTGAGTCCCGCCAGCGGTGCCGTGGCGATGCGGCCCTCCGCTCCGGCAGCCAGCACCGGAGCCCAGGTCAGGCACAGGTCGTCGACCACACCGTCGACGATCATCCGGCCGAACAACCGCGGGCCGCCCTCGCACAGCACTCGCTTCCAGCCGGCGTCCTCGATTGCCGTGAGGAGGGCGGTGCCGTCGATCTCGTGGTCGGCGATCACCCGCACATCCGCGCCGGCCTGTTCCAGGGCACGAAGCTTGGACTTCGGGGCGCGATCGGTCGTGAATACCACCGGGGGGATCGTCGTGTCGGTGAACACGCGAAGGTCCGAATCGAGATCTCCCGACGCCGTCACAACGACGATCGGTGGCACCGGAGCCAGCCCGGACGCTGCACGACGTTCGCGGAGCGCTTCGCTGGTGCGCGCGCCGCCGTAGTTCTCGCTACGCACGGTGCCGGCGCCGACGACGATCACGTCGGCGAGTTCGCGGAGCAGCCCGAACACCTTCTTGTCGGCGGGTGTGCCGAGCGCACCCGAGCGGCCTTCCACAGCGACGGCACCGTCGAGCGACGATACGAAGTTGATGCGCATCCACGGCCGGGTGAGCTCGGCCGGATATGCGTACAACGCACGTAATCCGGCGTCGTCGATCGTGCGGGGTGAGACCGAGGGATCGTCGAGTCGCTGCATGCCGTCGATCAGATCACGCCCCGTTCACTCCCGCTACGTCACGCATCGTGACCGGCGTCCATGTTCCGCACATCGCGGAAGGTCACCAGCTCGTCGAGATCTTCGCGGAGTTCGCCGCGGTCGGGAGCGAGCATGAAACCGACGTGATCGCCGAGGCTCACCCTTCCCACGATCTCACCCGTGAACCAGGCCGCCGCATCGTCGAGGATCGGCAACCCGTGAGGTCCCTCGCGCCACGCGCATTGCTCGAACTTGTCGATCTCGTCGCCGGTCTGCTCGCCGAACAGCGACGCGATGCGCAACTGCGACCGGTTCAGGACGTGCACGGCGAGATGATCGGCCGCACCCGCGACACGGAAGGTGCGGTTCTTGTCCGAGAGGCCCACGAGAAACCTCGGCGGGTCGATACCTGCCTGGGTTGCGAATCCCACCAGGCACCCGCTGCGTTCCTGCTGTGCCCGGGCGGTCACGACGAACATCGGATAATCGAGCCGACCGGCGATGGACGCAAAGCCGTCGGAGGAACCGGAGACTCGGTTGCTGTCGGACATGAGCGCATCGTACGTCGCCCCTCCCTCGAGCGGCCGCGAGTTTGATCCTCGCGGGTCTGCGGTACCCGAGGCGCTATGACGGCCGAAACAGGTGGACGGGAAGCAGCGGGGTCCCGAGCAGCGGGGGCTGCGATTGCAGCCGACGACTCCCGCAAGCCCGACTCACCCACCGACATCAACAAACCCTCGTGGAAGTACGCGTTACGCAGGACGGTTCGCGAGTTCAGTCGTGACCAGTGCACCGATCTCGCCGCCGGACTGACCTACTACGCGGTGCTCTCCCTCTTCCCGGCGCTGCTCGTGGTGGTTTCACTGCTCGGTGTCTTCGGCCAGGGACAGACCACCGTCGATACGGTGCTGCAGATGGTCGAGGATCTCGGACCTGCGACAGCGGTCGACACGCTGCGCGGGCCCGTCGAACAGCTCGTGCAGGCACCCACCGCCGGTCTCGCGCTGCTCTTCGGTGTCCTCGGCGCGCTGTGGTCGGCTTCCGGGTACGTCGGCGCCTTCGGGCGCGCGATGAACCGGATCTACGAGATCGAAGAGGGCCGGCCGGTGTGGAAGCTGCGCCCGCTGATGCTGCTCGTGACCGCGTTGGCCCTGGTAGCCGCCGGTGCCACCGCACTGATGCTGGTGATCAGCGGTCCCATCGCCCGCGCCATCGGCGACGTCGTCGGTCTCGGCGATACCGCTGTGACGGTGTGGAGCCTCGCGAAGTGGCCCGTGATGTTGATGCTCGTCGTGATCATCGTGGCAGTGCTGTACTACGCGACGCCGAACGTGGCGCAACCGAAGTTCCGGTGGGTGAGCCTCGGTGCAGTGATCGCGATTCTCACGTGGATCGTGGCGTCTGTCGGATTCGCCTTCTACGTTTCGAATTTCGGTAGCTACAACAAGACCTACGGGTCGCTCGCCGGTGCGGTGATCTTCCTGCTGTGGCTCTGGATCACCAACCTCGCCTTGCTGTTCGGAGCCGAATTCGACGCAGAGCTCGAGCGCGGTCGCCAGTTGCAGGCCGGGATTGAGGCGGAGAAGACCTTGCAGCTTCCGGAACGCGATACCCGCGGTATCGAGAAGAACGAAAAGAAGCACAACGAGCTCATCGAGCACGGTCGCCGTCTCCGCAGTGCCCACGGCGGGGAATCCCGCGCCGGAAGCACGGCTGACGACCGCACCGAAAGGAGTAAGTGATGTCTGCATCGACCGGCGATTCACGTCATATGGCAGAGCAACCGAGAGACCTGTCCACCGTCGAACTGACCGAGAGACTCACTGCTCAGGTGTCCACTCTCGTGCGGACCGAGATCACCCACGCGGTCGACGAGGTGAAATCCAAGGGCACCCGCCTCGGGATCGGTGCGGGTATCTCCGGTGCGGGTGCACTGCTGCTGTATCTGGGTATGGCGACGCTCATCGCTGCCGCGGTGCTGGGACTCGCGACCGCTCTGGATCCGTGGCTCGCCGCGCTGATCGTCGGATTGGTGGTTCTCGCGATCGGTGGCATCCTCGCGGCCGTGGGTGCGTCGAAGGCGAAGAAGGCCGCGCCCCCGATGCCCGAGCACACGGTAGACAGCCTCAAGGCCGATATGGCCGCAGCGAAAGGTGCTCTGCGATGAGTGATTCGGCAAAAGACAACCCGGCGACGAACAGTCCCGCGACGAACAGCCCCGTCACAGGCGCAGTTCCCACCGTCGATACCGACATCGAACAGCAGCGGGCCGAACTCGCCGCGACCGTCGGCGAACTCGCCGATCGGCTGGACGTGCCGACCCGCGTCAAGCACGCCGCGGACGAAAGGCTCGACCAGGTGCGCGACCGCCCCGACCTGATCGCTGCCGCCGCTGGGGCTCTCGTCGCAGTGCTGGCACTCGTCGTTTGGCGGCGACGCCGGCGCTCGAAGAACGAGCTCGTCGTTCTGCGAGCGCCGGTGTATGTGTGAGTTCGGGTCTCAGCCCTCCTGAGAACCCAGCTGCTGCGCGAGCGCCTCGAGGACCGCGGGATCCTCGATCGTCGACGGCACAGAGTACTGCTCGTGATCGGCGATCTGCCGCATGGTCTTTCGCAGGATCTTTCCGGAACGGGTCTTCGGCAGCGCCTGCACGACAGTGACGTCGCGGAAGGTGGCGACCGCACCGATCTGGTCGCGCACCATCGCGACCAGTTCCTGGCGGAGCGTCTCGGGATCGATCTCCACGCCGGCCTTGAGGACGACGTAGCCGGACGGGCGCTGGCCCTTGAGTTCGTCGCGGATGCCCACGACGGCGCACTCGGCCACCGCCGGATGCCCCGCGACCACCGCTTCCATGCTTCCCGTCGAAAGCCGGTGCCCTGCCACGTTGATGACGTCGTCGGAACGGCCCAGAACGAAGACATAGCCGTCTTCGTCGATGAAGCCCGAGTCGCCCGTGAGGTAGTAGCCGGGGAAGGTGTCGAGATAGGACCGGCGGTAGCGCTCCTCGTCGTTCCACAGCCCGGTCAGGGTGCCGGGAGGCAGCGGCAGGGCGATGACGATATTGCCTTCGGTGTTCGCCTGAACCGGCTTGCCTTCCGCGTCGACGACCTCGACGCGGTATCCGGGCACCGGAACGGTCGGCGAGCCGGACTTGAGCGGCATCGGGTCGAGACCGCGCATGTTCGCCACGATCGCCCACCCGGTTTCGGTCTGCCACCAGTGGTCGACCACGGGGCGTTCGAGAACCTTCGTAGCCCATTCGTAAGTGTCCGGGTCGAGGCGTTCGCCCGCGGCGAAGAGTGTCTCGAGCGTGTCGATGGAGTATTTCTTCAGCTCTTCGGCGTTCGGGTCGGCCTTGCGCACAGCCCGGATCGCTGTCGGCGCCGTGAACAGGGCCTTGACGCCGTTCTCGGCGATGATCCTCCAGAAAGCCCCGGCATCGGGCGTGCCGACCGGCTTACCCTCGTACATCACCGTCGTCGCACCCGCGAGCAGCGGCCCGTACACGATGTAGGAGTGGCCGACGACCCAGCCGACGTCGGACGCCGTCCACCACACGTCGCCCGCGCCGATGTCGTAGATGTTGCGCATCGACCACATGAGCGCGACGGCGTGCCCACCGTTGTCGCGGACCACGCCCTTCGGCTTCCCTGTGGTGCCGGAGGTGTACAGGATGTACAGCGGGTCGGTCGCCGCGACGCTCACCGGCTCGGCCGGCGCCGCATCGAGGATCAGATCGTCCCAGTCGAACCACGCAGCGGACGAGGTCTTGTAGTCGGCGGCCGCGCCGGGGATCTGCTCGCGGTTCTTCACGATCACGGTGTGCGGCGGGGTCTGCGACAACTGCAGGGCCTGCTCGACCATCGGCAGGTACTCGATGGTGCGACCGGGCTCGAGGCCACCGGACGCGGTCACCAGCAGTACCGGCCGGGCGTCGTCGATGCGGGTGGCGAGTTCCTTCGCAGCGAAGCCGCCGAACACCACCGAGTGCACCGCGCCGAGGCGCGCGCACGCGAGCATCGCGATTGCCGCTTCGGGAATCATCGGCATGTAGATGATGACGCGGTCGCCGGCGACGACGCCCTGTTCGCGCAGCGCACCCGCGAACGTCGCAACCCGGTCGAGCAGTTCGGCGTAGGTGTAGGTGAGCTTCGCGGGAACCATCGCCGAATCCCAGATCAGGGCCGGCTGATCACCACGTCCTGCGCGCACATGCCGGTCGAGGGCGTTGTAACTGGTGTTGAGGGCGCCGTCCGGAAACCATCGGTACGACGGGGCCTGCGAGTCGTCGAGCGCGCGTGTCGGGGCGCTGTCCCATTCGACGTCCTGCGCCGCCGAGAGCCAGAAGGTCTCCGGATCGTCCACGCTCTGCCGGAACGCCTCGTCGTACGAGCTCATCGCGCAATCCTTCCTCGCCGGTCGTTGTGGCCGACCGTTGTGACCGTGACCACCTTATGCGACATGTACGGACGCAGTCCTGAACACACAGCCTTCTCCTGCCCGCCTGCGCCGGGCGGCGCCGAACGCTCGACGAACGGACGGTGACCAGGTCGGCGGACAGTGGCCGAGCGGAAAGCGATGCAGTGCGCAGTCCAGTAGCGTGGCTGCATGGCGTTGCTGGCCGAGGACCTCATGCTGCTGCTTCTCGACGACGACTCGGGCAGGGCCTTGGTGGACTCCACCAAGCTTCCCCGGGTACTTGCCGGCGCGGTCCTGCTCGAGCTCACGCTCGATGCTGTCGTCGGTCTCGACACGGAGGGCAGCCGGGTCAGGAAGGGCCGGTTGGTGGTGCGCACTGCTACCGTCCCGTCCGATCCACTGCTGGCGCATGCGGTACGCCGGCTTACCGACGCGAAACCGATGAAACCGGAATCCGCCGTCGAGAAACTGAGCAAGGGGATTCGCGAAACGCTCCTCGGCCGAGTCGTCGAGCACGGATGGATCCGAGAGGAACGTGGCCGGGTGCTCGGCATATTTCCGACGAAACGCTGGCCTGCCGTCGACGACAGTCACGAGCGGCAGGTTCGCGCCGAATTGCGTTCGGTGCTCGTCGACGGCTCCACCCCGACGGCGCGCGCCGCGGCGCTCGTGTCCCTGCTGTCGGCGGTGGATGCCGTCCCGAAAATCATGCCGGACGTCGACAAGCGGCAGATAAAGAAGCGGGCCGAGGAGATCGCCGAAGGCGATTGGGCGGGCAAGGCGGTACGCAAGGCGGTCGACGCTGTCAATACTGCCGTCATGGTGGCGGTCACGGTGCCTGTGATCGCGTCCAACTGAGCCGAGGTGAAATCGGGCTGGGTGTTTCCGGCAGTCCTAGGGTGTATCCGGCAGTCCCAGCCGCCGGTAACGGGCGAGTCGCCGTGAGTAGCGGTCGGAGTCGGATTCTGCGGCAAGGCCGGTCAGTTCACGCGCGACAGCTGCTCCGACCCGCTTCGCGAATTCGAGCGGTTCCTCGGCGGCATCGGGATATTCGGGTACCACGCCGTCGATAATGCCGTCCCGCAACAGATCTCGTGACCGGATGCCCTGCGCCGCCGCCATCCGGGGAGCGTGGGTGACATCGCGGTGCACGATGGCG
>NZ_JAUZMZ010000074.1:0-23353 GCF_036327435.1 Rhodococcus chondri
CGCAGCTCGACGTCGACGAGGTAGCGGTCGCCCTCGACGCGCTTGCCGACGACCTCACCGGTGAAGGTGTGGGTATCGCCCATGTAGTTGAACTTGCGCATCTGGCTGGACATGGTCTCGAGCCAGCCCTCGTCGCCGATCCAGTCGGTGAGGTAGTGGCTCAGCCAGCAGTCGCGCATCATGCCGTAGTCGTAGGCGGCGGGCAGGCCGATCGAGCGGGCGTACTCGCTGTCCCAGTGGATGCGCTGCGCCACGTCCGGGATGCCCTGCTCGTTCGGGATGTAGAACGGCGCGATGCGCTGGCGGTTCTTGTAGGTCAGCCGGCTCGACGACGGCGTGTACGGCGCGAAACCGTAACCACCCGAGTGGAACACCACCATGTCGGTGGTGGTCAGCGGGCCCTTGGCCATGGTGCCGAGCTTGGCGCCGACCTCGACGTCCTCGAAGTAGCGGGTGTTCGCGCCGCGGCGGACCTCGTTGGCGTAGATCTCGTCGATCTTCGCGATGTCCTCGGGTGTGTAGGACGCGGGCTCGATGGCGTCGTACTTCTTGCGCTTCTTCGACTCGTGGCGCTCGGTGTGGATGGTGATCACACGCTGCGTCTGGACGACCTCGGCACGCTGGTTGAACTGCACGTGGATGCGCGTGACGATGAGCGAACGACCCGCGAACTCGGATTCCTTGAGTTCGACGTTCTCGAAGCCCTGGAACGAGTACAGGGTGTCGCCGTCGTAGACCGGCCGGTACCAGTCGGTGGTGGTACCCGAGACGAACACGTGGATGCCGCGGAACGACGGGCGACGCTGCTCCTTCGGCACCGGATCCGCGATCAGATCCTTGGTGAGCCCGATGTTGATCATCGGCGGCGCGATCTGGCCGCCCCACCGGGTGTCGAGGGCGTATTCTTCGTCGGTGAACAGCGGGTTGTCGTCACCGTAGCTTCGCGCGAAGTTGCGCATGATGTCCGGAGTCGCGCGGGTGTACTGCTCCCGCTGCGTCACCGCGTGGTACACGCCGACCAGATCACGTGCGCGCTGAATGTCTTCGTCGCGGAACGTGTAGATCTCGGGCTTGGAATCCGTTGTCTCCGACGTGCTCATGGAGTACCTCCGTGGTCGATGGGGGCGCCGCAACCGTGGCCGGCGCTTCGAAGCGGCTGAGTGGGCGGGCGTGTGATCCGCCTCGCCGGTCCCTCCCACAGTAAGTGCACTTAGTCATAGATGTAAAGCTATTGAGGAAGATAGCTCGAAGAGGCAGTGCCGTAAGGACGTAATCTCGGACCATGACCAATCGAGAAGCCGCGTCCCTCAGCGCAGTGTCGGGTTCCGTGCGCATCCCGAAAACGGCCGAACTCGTCGCCGATCGCCTCCGCACCGAAATCGTGCGCGGTCAGTTGAAGGAAGGCGACACACTCCCACCGGAAACCACACTCATGGAAGAGTTCGGGGTTTCCCGTCCCACACTGCGCGAGGCATACCGGCTGCTCGAAGCCGAATCCCTCATCCAGCTCAAGCGCGGTGCGCGCGGCGGGGCCATCGTGTCGGTTCCCGACATCTCCGTGGCGTCGCGCTATGTCGGCTTGATCCTGCAGATGAGCGGTACCACTCTCGACGAAATCCACGAGGCCCGTATCATTTTCGAGCCTGCTTGCGCGCGGTTGTTCACAGAGCGACGCACCGACGACGACCTCGACGACCTGCACGCATGCATCGATCGGATGCGCGCAGTCACCGAGCAGGACCTGGACTCGAACAAAGCTCCCGAAATGTGGGCCGAGTTGACCGGCACGTTCCAAGCCATCATCACCGAGCGATGCGGCAACAACGCCCTCAGCGTCCAAGCCGGTGTGCTGCGGGACATCGTCAGAACGCACCAGAAGTACGCCCTGGCCCGCGGGACCCAACGAGAAGGCACGTGGCCGGCCTTCCGCCGCAATCTCCGCTCGTACGAGAAGTTCGTCGACATCATCGCCACCGGAGACGGAGCGGCAGCCGAGGAGCACTGGTCAGCGCACCTGCGGTCGGTCGGAAAAATTCTGTTCGGACGTGGCGCGGGCCGAGCATCCATCGTCGAACTGTTCGGCTGAAGTACATCGGTCCGGCCGGCGCTGCGCCGACCGGACCGATATGCATGAAACTCAGACTTCTGCAGCCTGTTCCTGCCGGGTGAGCCGGTCCACCACGTGCCTGCGCACGAGCTTCCCCGTCTCCGTGCGGGGCAGTTCGTCCCAGTACACGATACGTTCGGGAGTCTTGCTGCTGCGCAGCGCATCTCGCACGAAAGCACGCAGCTCTTCGGCGTCGACCGGAACTCCCGGCCGGAGAACGACCGCCGCTTCGATGCGCTGGCCCCACTCGTCGTCGGGCACACCGACGACGGCAACGTCCAGCACGGCCGGATGCCGGAGGATGACATCTTCGATCTCTGCAGGCGCGATGTTCTCCGCGCCGCGGATGATCGTGTCATCCACCCGGCCGCCCACGAACAGGAAGCCTTCCTCGTCCACGTATCCCTTGTCGCGGGTATCGAAGAATCCCCGCTCGTCGACCATCCGGCCGATCCCTGCGTATTCGGCGGACACCTGGTCGCCACGGACGCAGATGCGTCCCGTCACGCCCGGTTCGACCACACGGTCCTCCAGGTCACGGATCTCGAGCTCGATGCCGGGCACGATCTGCCCGACCGAGCCGAGCCGGGCCCGGACCGATTCGTCGTCGCTCTCCAGCGCCGCCCGGTGATCGTCCGGTCCGAGAACCGCGATGGTGGAGCTGGTTTCGGTGAGACCGTAGGCATTGACGAACCCGGTTTCGGGCCACATCTGCAGAGCATTCTCGATGACCCGCGCGGGCATGGGAGCACCGCCGTATGCCAGGCCGCGCAGGCTCGGCACGCTCTTGTCCGCGTCGGACTCGACGATGCGCGCGAGCATCGTGGGCACCACGAGTGCGTTGCTGATCTCTTCGCGACGGACCGTGTCGAGCCACTGCTGCGGGGTGAACTGCTCGAGCACCATGGTGCGTCGCCCCGCGTAGAGGTTCGTGATCACGTTCGCGACGGCAGCGATGTGGTACGGCGGGACGCTGACGAGCGCGGCGTCGGTTTCCTCGGCCGACGCGAACTCGACCGATCCGAACACGTACGAGGTCAGGTTCTCGTGTCGGAGCAGCACACCCTTCGGTGCCGAGGTGGTGCCGGAGGTGTAGATGACGACGGCCGGGGCGTCGCTGTCGCCGTCCGTATCAACAGCGTCGTCCTCGTCGAGTTCGGTGATCGCGGAAGCTGCGAGGTTCTGCACCCATTCCTGCGGGGAGAAAACCTTCAGCCCGGCTCGTTCCAGCGCCTCCGTCTGGAATGGGTCGGCGATGCCGAGCGCGCGCGGATGGTTGGCCAGCAGCGCGTCGAGCTGTTCGCGTCCGAGCCGGTAGTTGACCGGTACCAGCGGGACACCGGCGCGTGCTGCCGAGAACATGGCTACGGGGAACGCGGGACCGTTTACCGCGAGATACACCACGGAATCGGCTCCCGCTTCGCGGATCGCAGCGGCGCCGGCTACCGAAAGTTCCTGCAGTCGCGCTGCCGAGATACCCAGGTCGCGGCTTCCGACCACGATCCGGTCACCGAAGCCGTCGGCTGCCATGTCCAGCAACATCGTGAGATTCATGCGTCACTCCACTCGAAGGATCGATTCACCGACACCGGGTGTCAGTCCGAGGAGGGCAGCGGCTTGGCTGCCTTGAGGGGAAGCTCGCGGCCGTCGACTTCGAGCCTGCCCGTGCCGGGCTTGGTGCACAGAATTTCGATGCCGGCTTCGTCATCGGCATATCGCTTGCCCAGCTGGGCACCGCCGACGTACGCGGGGTCGATCGACGACCCGTCCCCTTCACCCTTCTTCCCGACGACCATATCGACTCCACCGCAGGTCACGGACACGTCCGTCTTGGGCGCGCGGACCACGATCACGGTTGTGGCGTCGACGGAACTGGCCAACGACTGACCGACCTTGAGAATCACGATTCCTCCATTCGAACAAGCTCTGCAGCCGGGCCACTTCTATGGCGCCGACAATCTCACCGCGGCGACTCCCGCTACGACATTGTCGAGAGTAGCGCTCGTCACATAGTTTAGATAGTACTATAAGTGACCTAACATACAAACGAGTCGGCACATGTACTACCGAGCCTCACGCGTCGACCCGAACCGCACCTACCGAACACCAGGAGTCTGCATGAACATCAGCGGAAAGAAAGCCGTCGTCGTCGGAGGTGCCTCCGGGATGGGCAAGGCAACTGCGGAGGCGCTTGCCGCGCAGGGCGCGCAGGTCGCGATCCTCGACCGTGAAGGCAGCAACGGCAAGGAGATCGCCACCGCGATCGGCGGCACCTTCTACCCGGCCGACATCACCGACTTCATCGGCGTCGAGGAGACCCTCGCTGCGGCTGTCACCGACCTCGGCGGGCTCCACGTCATCGTCACCACCGCGGGCGGTGGCACAGCCAAGAAGACCCTCGGACGCAGCGGCCCGCACGATCTCGAGACCTTCCGCCAGGTCGTCGACCTCAACCTGATCTCCACGTTCAACCTCAACCGCCTCGCCGCCGCCCACATGGCGAACAACGAGCCCGAGGACGACGAGCGCGGCGTCATCATCAACACCGCCTCGATCGCCGCCTTCGAAGGGCAGATCGGCCAGGTCGCGTACACCGCCGCCAAGGCCGGCATCGCCGGCATGGCCCTGACCATGGCCCGCGACCTCGGCTCCTTCGGCATCCGCGTCCTCGCGATCGCGCCGAGCCTGTTCGCCACCGGCGCCACCGCCGCGATCCCGGACGACCGTGTCGCACCGCTCGTCGAGGACGCCGCGTTCCCCAAGCGCATGGGCCGGCCCGAGGAATACGCGAAACTCGCCCTCGCGATCGTCGACAACGCCATGCTCAACGGACAGTGCCTGCGTCTCGACGCCGGCCAGCGGTTCGCTCCGCGCTGATCGAGACCAGCACTCGACGACAACTCACCTAGGAAGAGCCCCCATGCCACTCGCGATCACCGACGACCACCGCGAAATCGCGGATGCGGTCCGGTCGTTCCTCACGGGCCACGACGCAGCCACCCTCGCGCGACGCGTACTCGACGACCCGAACACCGATACAACCTCCCTCTGGAAGCAGCTCGCCGAACTCGGCTGGCTCGGCCTGCACCTGCCTTCCCGCTTCGGCGGCGAAGACGTCGGTCTGCAGGAAGTGGCAATCGTCGCCGAGGAACTCGGCCGGCTGCTGGTTCCCGTCCCCTTCCTGGCGTCCGTCGCGACTTCCGCGGCGCTCGCCGACGCCGGAGACGACGACCAGCAGTCCCGGTGGCTGCCCGGTTTCGCCGACGGCTCGACCGTTGCCGGGCTCGGCATCACCGGGTCGCTCACCGCGTCCGGCACGAACGTGTCCGGTGACGCCGGCCTCGTCGTGGGTGCCGTCGGTGCAAGCGTGCTCGCCCTCGTCGCCGGGGACGACCTCGTGCTCGTCTCCCCCGACGACACGGCCGTCACCGTCGTCCCGGCTCCCGACTTCGAGCCGACACTGCGTCTGGCGCGCGTGCTTCTCGACAACGCGCCGACGCTGACCGTCGTGAGCGGTGCCGCGAGCCGTGTCCGCCATATCGCCCGGACACTCGCCGCGGCCGAGGCTGCCGGCGGCGCCCGCGCGACGCTCGACGCGGCCCTCGCCTACGCCAAGGTGCGGGAGCAGTTCGGGCGGGCCATCGGTTCGTTCCAGGCCATCAAGCACCATCTCGCGAACATGCTCGCGACCAGTGAGCTCGCGGTGGCCGTCGCGTGGGATGCCGCGCGCGCCGGCACGGAGGGCGAGCAGGCCGTTCTCGCCCTGGACGCCGCTCGAGTGCTCGCGTTCGACTCGTATGTTACCAACGCGGAGAAGAGCATTCAGATCCACGGTGGTATCGGGTTCACGTGGGAGCACGACTGCCACCTGCACCTGCGTCGCGCCCAGACTCTGCGTGCACTGTTCGGTGAGCCCGATTCCGCGCTCGATTCGATTGTGGAGTCGGGGACGGCAGGGGTGCGACGCCATTTCGCGGTGGATCTGCCCGCCGAGGCCGAGACCTTCCGTACCCAGGCCCGCGAATTCGTCGAGCAGTACCACTTAGCGTCGGAAGCAGATCGCCGCGCGCTGCTCGTCGATTCCGGCTATCTCATGCCGCACTGGGCGAAGCCGTACGGCCGCGCCGCGTCGCCGGTCGAGCAGCTCGTCATCGACGAGGAGTTCGACGGGATCGATCTTCCCAATCTGGGTATCGGTGCGTGGATCCTGCTCACGCTCACCCAGCACGGCAATGCCGAGCAGATCGAGCGGTGGATCCGTCCGGGTCTGATGGGTGATCTCGTGTGGTGCCAGCTGTTCTCCGAGCCCGGCGCGGGGTCGGATGCGGCGGCGGTGTCGACGCGCGGTGTGAAGGTCGACGGCGGTTGGCGGATCACCGGGCAGAAGGTGTGGACGTCCAACGCGCAGAACTGCAACCGTGGTCTGGCGACGATTCGCACCAACCGCGACGTCCCGAAGCACAAGGGCATCACGGCTGTGGTCGTCGACCTGCATGCTCCCGGTGTGACGGTGCGGCCCCTGCGCGAGATCACGGGCGACGCCGTGTTCAACGAGGTGTTCTTCGACGACGTGTTCGTTCCTGACGAGGACGTGGTGGGAGCGGTCGACAACGGTTGGACGGTGGCGCGCGCAACGCTCGGCAACGAGCGCGTGTCCATCGGCGGCGGGAGCACGGGCGGCGAGGAACGCTCCGCCTACATGCTGCTCGACGTCGCCGCTAAGTACGCCGCGGGCGATGTCGCGACGACCCGCGCTATTGCCGCGCTCGCAGCACGTGAGCAGGCGATGGGTGTGCTCAACGTCCGGAACGTCGTGCGTGCCGTGGCGGGCGGGGAGCCCGGCCCGGAGGGCAGCATCTCCAAGATGCTCGTCGCCGAGCATTCGCAGCACGTCGGCGAGCTGGCTCTGCGTATCGCCGGTCCCGCAGTGGTGGCCGGGGACGAGCCGTCCCTTGCGTACAGCTACCTGATGTCTCGGGCGATGACGATCGCCGGTGGCACGTCCGAGGTCAACCGCAATGTGATCGCCGAACGGATACTTGGTCTGCCGCGCGAACACATCGCGAACTAGAACGAGGCTCATCGACACCGGGCGCCGGGTCAGGTACAGCTACCTGATCCGGCGCCTGGTCCTCGTCGATCACCGGCGTTGACGGACGACAGCAGCGACGATCCGGCTATGCCGGAGGACTCCCGAGTCCGGCGAGGCAGAATCGTAGTAGCGCCTTCCGGTCGTCGGGCGTCGGCTGCCGACCGGTGTCCATATAATGCGTCGCGGTGCCGGTGACGAGAGTATGGACGAACAGCGCCTGGCGGTCGGGATCGGCGATGCCCGAATCCTCGAGGATGGATTTCAGCAGCGCCTGGATGCGCTTCCGGCCTACGGGCTCTATTTCGGTTTTCTCCCTGGCGATTTGCGCTACATTCCACTGAATCACGCTACTCAGATCGGCCAGCCGCGGATCTTCGATCTGCGCGAGAACCCCGTCGATCCACGCTTCGAGCTTGTCCTGCCACGACGACTTCTTGTCCACTCGGTGCTGGAGGTAGTTGTGGACCGTGAGCATGCCCTGCTCGTAAGTGGCGACGATGACGTCGTCGCGACTGCGGAAGTGCCGATAGAACGCCTGGTTGGTGATGCCGGCCTCGTGGACGATCTCGCTGACCTTCGGAACCTCGGTGCAACCCTTGCGGAGCATCACCTCGGAGGTTGCGCGGATCAATGTCCGGACCTCGGCGTCATATGCTTCCTGCCGGGCAGGGCTGGCGGCGCGCCGTAACTGCCGACCACCGGAAATCACCAGGAATTCGGTGTCGAGCGACTCAGCGGGAGATGAGGACACGGCCGGATTCACCTCCATACGACGAAGAATGCGGTTCTGAGATTAACATGCACCGTCGAGGGCGATGACAACCTTTCCGACAGCAGTCCGGTCGTTCAGGCTCGTCAGCGCTCCCGTGACATCGTCAAGGCCGAACACCTGCGACACTAGGGGTTTCATGCCCTCCGCCACGAGCGCCGCAAGCGTCTGCTGTGCATGCGCCGGCGCGTCCGGATGCCGCTTCGCGAGGGTACGCAGCTCGACGCCCCGGATCGTAAGATCCTTCAACAGAACCAGATTCAACGGTATCCGCGGGATCTCGCCGGCTGCGTATCCCACGGTGACGAACGTGCCGCCCGGGGCCAGCGCCCGCAGCGCCGGCTCCGCGTACTTCCCACCGACCGGATCGATCACCACCTGCGCGCCACCACCGGTGATCTCCTTGATGCGCGTCTTGAGGTCTTCCGAGTCATAGGAAACGCCGACCTCCGCTCCCAGTTTCGTCGCCGCGGCCAGCCGCTCCTCCGATGACGCGCAGGCGATGACCCTGGCGCCGAGCCTGGTCGCGACGTCGACCGCCGCGGTCCCCACTCCCCCGGCGGCACCCAGCACCACCACCCAGTCGCCGGCCCGCATCGCACCGAAGGTGACCAGTGCGTGATAGGCGGTGGTGTACGTAACGCGGAACGCGGCCGCAGAAACCCAGTCCAGGTCGTCGGGTTTGGGAGTGAGTGCACTTGCCGGAACACAGATCAGTTCCGCGAAGGCACCGGTCATCGCCGAACCCATGACCGCGTCGCCCGGTTCGACCGACCGGACATCCGCCCCCACCGCCCGCACGACTCCGGCGAACTCACTACCCGGGGTGAACGGCGCGGGAACAGATACCTGGTACTTGTCCGCCACCGTCAGGACATCGGGAAAGTTGACGGCCGCCGCGCGAATCTCGACCAGCACCTCGCCCCGGGCCGGGAGCGGATCGGCCACGTCGCACACCGTCACCACATCCGGCGGACCGTATCTGTCGCAACGCGCTGCTCGCATGGTTATCCTTCTCCTCGGACCCGGGATCGGTGGTGCATCAGTACAGTCCACCATCCACACGCACGAGCGACGAGGTGGTGTAGCTCGATGCGGGGCTGGCCAGGTAGAGCGCGGTGGTGATGATTTCCTCCGGCTTGCCCGGCCGCCCGATCGCACTGCGGCTCGACTGGCGTGATTCCTCGGGCCATGCCTCGGAGATGTCGGTGAGGAACGGCCCCGCGGAGATCGTGTTGACCCGGACCGTGGGACCGAACTCGCGTGCGAACACACCGGTCAGCGCATTCAGCGCCGCCTTGGCTCCGGCGTAGGGGCCGAACTTCGGGGCGGGGAAGATCGCTCCGGACGACGACACGTTGATGATCGATCCGCCGTCACCCTGTGCCATCCGTTCCCCGATCAACGAGCTGAGCCGGAACGGACCCTTGAAGTTCACGCCGATGACCTTGTCGAACAATTCCTCGGTTGTTTCGACCGACGACGGTGCCACCGGCGACATGCCCGCATTATTGACGAGAATGTCGACCTTGCCGAACGTCTCGTACGCGGCGTCGACAAGTGCGTCGATGTCGCTCCACTTGCCGACGTGGCACGCGACCGGCAGCGCCTTGCGTCCGAGGGCCTCGACCTCCCGGGCGACCGTCTCGCATGCGTCGATCTTGCGGCTCGTGATCACCACGTCCGCGCCGGCTCGCGCGAACGCCAGGACCATTTCACGTCCGAGTCCGCGACTGCCACCGGTCACCAGGGCAACCTTGCCTTCGAGATTGAACATGTTGTCGGTCATGCGATTCCGTACTCCTCGAGGACAGCAGCGTGCTTGACCTTGGCGGCAGCCAGACGGGTGGGAATGTGCTCGGACGGGAACAGTGTGTCGACGGGCTCGTAGTTCTTCAGGACACCGCGGGCAACAGCAACCTTGTGGACCTCCGTCGGTCCATCCGCCAGGCCGAGCGACAACGCGCCCGCCCACATCTCGTGCAGCGGCAGTTCGACGGTGACACCGAGCGAGCCGTGCACCTGGATCGCCCGATGAACGATGTCGTGGTAGATCTTCGCCATCGCAACCTTGCACATCGCGATCTGTGTGCGGGCGGCACCGTGCGGCTGGGTGTCGATGACCCACGCGGTGTTGAGAACCAGCAATCGGAACTGTGCGAGTTCGATCGCCGAGTCCGCGATGAACTGCTGGACGAGCTGCTTCTTCGCGAGTGTCTCCCCCTGCGTGGTGCGCGAGAGGGCCCGCTCGGCCATCATGTCGAAGGCGCGTTGGCATTTGCCGACGGTGCGCATCGCATGGTGCACTCGCCCACCGCCGAGGCGGGCCTGCGCGACCTCGAATCCCTGTCCCGGTCCGCCGAGGATGGCGTCCGCCGGCACCCGCACGTCGTTGTACCGGATGTACCCGTGCGTGCCCTCGTCGAGTTCCTCGCGGTCGCCCATCACTGCGACGTTGCGGATGATCTCGATACCCGGCGTCTCGGCGGGCACGACGAACATCGACATCCGCCGGTACGGCGAGGCGTCGGGGTCGGTGACGGCCATGACGATCAGGAACGAGGCGTACCGCGCGTTCGACGAGAACCATTTCTCGCCGCTGATGACCCATTCGTCGCCGTCCTTGCGGGCCGCGCAGACGAACTCCTTGGGGTCTGCGCCCGCCTGCGGCTCGGTCATCGAGAAGCACGAGACGATGTCCCCGTCCAGCAGCGGCTGCAGGTAGCGGGCCTTCTGTTCATCGGTACCGAACATCGCGAGGATCTCGGCGTTTCCGGTGTCCGGTGCGGCAGTTCCGAAGACCGTGGGTGCCCACATGGAGCGACCGAGGATCTCGTTGAGCAGACCGAGCTTAAGCTGGCCGTATCCCTGGCCGCCGAGCTCCGGGCCGAGGTGGCACGCCCACAGGCCCTGTTCCTTGACCCGTTCTTGCAACGGCTTCAGGATCGCGCGTGCCGCCTTGTTCTCCGTGTTGTACGGCTGGCCGAGGTGCGGAAAGAGCAGATCGAGCGGTTCACACTCTTCACGAACGAACTTTTCGACCCAGTCGAGCTTCTGCTGAAAATCCGGTTCGGTCTGAAAATCCCACATAGTCGTCCCTTTACAAGTAGTTCGTGGTGTGCGGCGCAACTCGCGGCGTGTCAGGCGCCGACGAGCGCGAGTGCCTCGCGGATGAGTTCCGGCAACGCCGGCTCCATCCGCGCGAAGGAGGGGTTCATCGTGTTGTGCTTGCGCGCACGCTTGATCAGCAGCGCCGTTGCGGCGGCTTCCTTGTAGCGCGTGAGAGCGTCGAACCATTCGAGATCGGGGATCTTCGCGCCGAACGAGTTTTCGTACTCCCGGACGACCTCGGCGATCGTCGGCGCGCCACAGGGCTCGTCGTTGGGGCGGGCGGGATGCCGGGCCTCGTCGGTGAAGTACGTCAGCCAGGTCAGGTCGATGCGGGGATCGCCGACCGACCAGATTTCCCAGTCGATGATCGAGGTGACCCTCGCGCCGTCACACAGGGTGTTGCCGAGACGGAAGTCTCCGTGATTCACCACGGGGGCCATCGATTGCGGGATCGTCGCGTGCAGCGCCTTCGCGCACGTCTCGTAGTCGCCCTGAAGATCCTCGGGAGCGGTGGCGAATGCCTTTGTCCACCGTTCGATCTCGTCCTCGATGGTGATGACCGGTTCGTCACCGAGGTCCACCTCGGCGGGGACGACACGGTGCAGATTGCCGAGCATGCGGGCGGCATCGAAGAACCGCGTGCGTGTCTGTTCCCGGAGTGCGTCACTGCGGTTGTCCTCGAGCAGGGGCTCGACGCATTCTCCCGCCACGAATGCCATGGCCACGAACGGCGGAACCTCTTTCGATTCCCCCGGTGCGGAAAAGTAGACTTCCGGCACCTTCACGCCGTGCGCCCCGTGCAGTGCGTTCATCAGGCGTCCCTGCCGCAATACGTCGCGGTTACGGACGGGATCGAGTCCGGGAGGCGCGACCTTGAGGACCACCTGTTGATCACCGGCGGCCGACGAGGCGTCTGCGATGAAGGTGAGGCTCGAGGAACCGCCCGAGAGGGGACGCACGCCGGAGACGGTGAGGCCGTCGCGCCAGTCCTGCCCGGCGCGGGTGGCACGGACGGCCAGGTCTGCGTGGAGTTGTTTGTCGTCGATGGGCGACATGCGATGCCTTTCCGCCGAAGGCTCCCCGTGCGATTACCCAGGAAACCCAATAGTCAGATTGTTATTCTGAGAATAGTATTCTGACTTCGCTGGCGGTTGTCAACACCGAGCCGTGACGACCCGGTCAGCGGCGCCTCCGTTGCTTGTGGCGAACCGCCCGCGGCTCGAACGCGAGGTCGCCGCGCGCAATGGTGGTGCCGGGCGACACGATCTCGTCGATGCGATCGAGGATGTCGTCGGTGAGCACGATTTCCGATGCGGGAAGCTGGCTTTCGAGCTGCGCCATGGTCCGTGGGCCGATGATCACCGAGGTCACCGCGGGGTGCGCCATCGCGAAGGCGAGCGACAGGCCGATGAGGTCCGTGCCGGCATCGACCGCGACCTTCTCGAGCTTGTCGAGGGCTTCGAGCTTGCGTTGCGCGCCCGGTGAGTCGGTTCGCCAGGAGCCCTGCGGCACACGCGCGAACCGCGAGTCCGCCTCGGGATCCGCATCGGCACGGTATTTGCCGGTCAGCCAGCCGCCGTTGAGCGGGCTCCAGACGAGCGTACCCATGCCGTGGCGCAGAGCTGTCGGAAAGACGTCACGTTCGGCACCGCGAACGAAGATCGAGTAAGGGGGTTGTTCCGTGCGCAGCGTGATGTGCCCGCGCCGCTCCGCCACCCACTGCGCCTCGACGACGGCTTCGGCCGGAAAGGTCGACGAGCCGATCATCCGCACCTTTCCGGACCGCACGAGATCGGAAAGAGCAGAAAGGGTTTCGTCGAGATCGGTGTTCTCGTCGAGCCGGTGGATCTGATAGAGGTCGATGTGGTCGACGTTCAACCGTCGCAGACTGTCCTCGCACGCCTGCACGATCCAGCGGCGCGACGCCCCGCGACGATTGCGGTCGCGGCCCATCGGATTGTAGAACTTCGTGGCCAGCACGACGTCGTCGCGGCGACCCGCGATCGCGGCACCGACGATCTCCTCCGACTGCCCCCGGGAGTAGACATCGGCGGTGTCGATCATGTTGATGCCGGCGTCGAGCGCCCGGTGCACGATCTCGGTGCATTCGTTCACGTCGGAGTTGCCCATCGACCCCAGCGACATCGCGCCCAGGCTCAGCGCGGACACCTGCACGCCACTGCGCCCCAGATAGCGGTATTCCATCGAAACTCCTCGCGTTGGATACGACCTACACTGAAGGACAACGTAGTTATACAATTAAACGATGTCTATGGTCGTCACCGCCGAAGATCTTGCGAGTATCACTCGCCCGCCCGTCGGGCGCATCCTGTCCCTCCAAGACGTGGGCGACGACGTGTTCCGGGGCGCCTCCCACATCCGAGCGCCCCGGATATACGGCGGGCAAGCTCTCGGACAGTCGCTGGTGGCCGCGGGCCTCACCGTCGATCGCGACAGGCCGCTGCACTCACTGCACGGGCACTTCATCCACCCCGGCCGCTCGGACATGCCCGTCGACTACCAGGTCGAACGACTGCGTGACGGCGGCAGCTTCACCACGCGCCAGGTACGGGCCGTGCAGGAAGGCCGCACGATCTTTCTCGCGACCGCGTCGTTCCAGCGCCCCGAGAAAGGCCTCGAACACCAACTTCCGGTGAGCGCTCCCGCGACACCCCCGGAGGAACTCCCCCGCTTCGAGGACAGCCTGAGCCCGGAGGAACTGAGCGAAGCCGCGTGGCTTCTCCCTCTTTTCAACAATATCGGGGTGGACTTCCGCTTCCCCGAGGAATATCCGCGGCTCGCGAACCGCCGCGGCGAGGCCCGGCCGCCGCGCCAGCGTGCCTGGATCCGCTCGCCGGAACGGCTCGGCGACGACGATCTCGTCCAGGCCGCGGGTTTCGCGTACTGTTCCGACCTTTTCCTGCTTTCGGCCGCGTTGCCCCCGCACGCCCGGCACATCGATACTCCGGGCCTGCAACTCGCGAGCCTGGACCACACGGTGTGGCTACACGCGCCGTTCCGCGCCGACGAATGGCACCTGTACGAGCAGCACGGGTCTCGAATGGGTGGCGGTCGCGCACTCTCGCGCGGTTACCTCTTCGATCGCGAGGGCAACCTCCTGGCGAGCACGGCACAGGAGGGGCTCCTGCGCTTCCGGGACTGACCGGACTGCACTCGAACGCGCGTCGACACTGGTCGGGGTGTGTTTCTCGCTGTTCAACCAGAGAAGCTACCTGCGCGCAGACCATCTCGATTGGAACAAACTTCGGCGAAGTTGTAGACGTAGTGAACTTCGTTAGTTATAAAGATCACACCCACTCCGTTCGCCCACCCTTCGAAAGGTCTGAAGTGAACGCCGTTTCTCCCCAGTCGCCCGCCCCGCTGGACGGTTTGACCGTGATCGATCTGTCCCTCACCACTCCCGGTGCCTACGCCAGCGTCTTCCTTGCCGACGCCGGCGCGGACGTCATCATGGTCGAGCCGCCGACCGGCAACCCCATGCGGAAGGTGACCGGCTGGCCGGCCCTCGCTCGTGGCAAGAAGAGCGTCACCCTCGATCTGCACAGCGATGCCGGCATCGCGCGGCTCCACGACCTGCTCCGCGGCGCCGACGTCCTCATCACCACGTCGCGCCCGGCCGCACTCGAGCGCATGGGCCTCACGCCCGACCACCTCGCCGAGCTCAATCCGCGCCTGGTGAGTGCATCCATCACCGGCTGGGGCACCACCGGCCCGTGGGCGGACGACAAGGGTTACGAAGCGCTGGTGCTCGCCCGCATGGGCGTCTTCCACGGCAAGGCCCAGATGTCCGAGCGTCCCGGCCCGTCGTTCACACCCACTCCGTGGGCGTCGTGGGGAGCAGCGCACACCGCCGTCCAGGGCATTCTCACCGCACTGTACGAACGCGAGTCCAGTGGTGCCGGCCAGCACGTCGAGGCCGATCTCCTGCGCGGTGCGGCCTCGATGGATACCTACAACTGGTTCTTCGAACTCGTGTGTGCGCGTTGGCCCGACGCCTATCAGGCGATGTACGCGTTCGATGATCAGGGTCGACCCGCTGCGCCCTTGATCTACCCGCTGCTCGTCGCACAGACCAAGGACGGTCACTGGCTGCAGTTCGCGCAGACCGAGCCTCGCCTGTTCTTCGCGATGATGACCGAGTTCGGTCTCGCGCACGTCTTCGCCGACCCGTATTGGCAGGGCCTGCCCGTCTTCGAAGACGTCGAACGACGCGTCGAACTGCGGGACATCATGCTCGAGAAGGTCCGCGAGCGCACCCTCGCCGAATGGCAACACGTCTTCGATACGAACCCGGACGTCAGCGCCGAGATCTTCAACGATCCGGTCGCCGCACTGGATCATCCGCAGCTTCAGCACGACGGCCGTGTGGTCACCGTCGACGACCCCGATCGCGGCCCGGTTCGCCAGCCGTCGACGCTCGTTCACGTCGACGGCAAACCGCTCACCGAGCTGCAGCCGGCACCCCGTCTCGGGGCCGACACGGAGCAGGTGCTCGCCGGCCTCGCATCCGTATCGAACACTTCACCGGGTTCGCCCGCGCCCACCGGAGAGCTACCCCTCGCAGGGGTCACGATCCTCGAACTCGGCTCGATGTTCGCCGCACCCTACGGCGCGACACTACTCACGGATATGGGCGCCCGAGTCCTCAAGGTCGAGCCCCTCGCAGGCGATTCGATGCGCACCCTGGTCGCCTTTCCCGAAGCCGGTGGCGCGAAGGTGTTGCAGGGCAAAGAATCCATCGCACTCGACATCAACACACCCGACGGCCTCGCGATCGTCCACGAACTCGCGAAGAAGTCCGACATCGTGCTGCAGAGTTACCGAGCGGGGGCCGCGAAACGCATCGGCGTCGACGCCGCGACCCTGAAGGCACTCAATCCGGACCTGGTGTACCTCAACGCTCCGGGGTACGGCACGGACGGACCTTACGGGGGCCGCCCGGCATATGCGCCCTCCGTGGGTGCTGCTTCGGGCCTGACCATGAGCGACCTCGGCGGGCTCGACCTCCACGGCAACGATCTCGAGGAGATCAAGCGCGTGGCTTTGCGCCGACATACCGCGGGCGCCAATCCGTCCGTCCAGGCCGACGGTGTCGCCGCCCTCGGCGTGGCTTCGTCGATGCTGCTGGGCGTGCTCGCCCGCAAACGCGGTTACCCGATGGGCGACATGACCGCGACCATGCTGTCCTCCGCCACCCACGCACTCATGGACCGCAACACCGACTACGAGAACCGCCCCGAGCCGCCGGTCTCCGACCCCGACCTGTACGGCCTCGGTGCCCTGTACCGCTTGTACGAGGCATCGGACGGCTGGATCTTCCTCGCTGCCCCGCAGGACTCCGAGTGGAGCGCCCTGGGTGAGGCGCTGAAGCCGTACATCGACCTCGGACAGGAGAAGTACTCGACGCCGGAGCTGCGCCGCACACACGACGCCGATCTCGCCGAGGCTCTCGGAGTGGTGCTGCGCACCCGTTCCAAGTTCGAGTGGGAGAAGGACCTGGGCGCCCAGGACATCGGCTGCGTCGCCGTCACCGAACGGACCCCTGAGATCAACCTCCAAGGTGACGAGTACTTCGAGGCGGGATACAGCGTGCTTGCCGACAGTCCAGTCTTCGACGAGCACCGCCGCCTCGCTCCCCTGACCCGATTCTCCCGTTCGGGAGTCAAGGCCGACGCTGGGTGCACGATCGGTGAGCACACCGACTCGATACTCGCCGAGATCGGGTTCGGCCCCGAGCGCATCGCCGAACTGCGGGAGAAGGAAGTCGTCGGCTGACCGACCCCCGCCCCTCGACACACGACGAGGCCGGTGTCCCGAATGGGACACCGGCCTCGCCCGTTACCGGCCTCGTCAGGCAAGCCGGTCGAACACCTCGCTCACAGCACGATCACGCAGCACCTCCGGACGCCCGATCCACGCTTCGTTGGCCGTGGCGCGGCGCAGCAGAAGATGAGCGGGATGCTCCCACGTGAAACCGATACCGCCGTGGATCTGGATGCAGTCCTCCGCGGCGGTCACAGCGGTGCTCAGCGCAGCTGCCGTGGCGAGATTCGCCGAGGTCGCGGCGTCGGGATCGTTCTCGACACAGTCCGCGGCCGAAAGCACCTGTCCCCGTGCGCCTTCTGCACCGACCAGCATGTAGGCGCACCGATGCGAGATGGCCTGGTACGACCCGATGGGCTGCCCGAACTGTTCGCGCTGCCCGGCCCAGTCCACGGCCATCGCAAGTGCCCGGTTGGCGATACCCACCGAGTCCGCCGCAACGAGCAGCTGCGCGACGCGGCGAGCGCGGATCAGCGCGTCGTCGACGGCCTGTCCGGAAGCGAGCACCGTGGCCGGCGCCCCGTTGGCGGTGACGATACCGACGGTCGCGGTCAGGTCCACCGCGTTCTGCACCGTGACGGTGACATCGGCGGGCTGCACCGAGACGAGCACACGGTCGCCGGTGGCCGCGTCGGTCGCAAGGACCACGAGCACGTCGGCCACGGGCGCACCCGCCACGCGTTCGATCCGGCCGGTCAACCGGCCACCGTCGAGCACGGGCAGACCCGAATCGAGAACCCAACCCGTGTCGTCGATGGGAGCGACGAACGCGGCGGTGGCACCGGACACCACGGTGCGGGCCTGCTCGTCCGCACCGGCTGCAACGAGCACCTCGAGGGTGACCGCGGTCGGCACGAGCGGCACCGGAGCCAGGTGGTATGCCGCTTCTTCGACGGCCGCGCACAACAGCCGCAACGACTGGCCACCACCGCCGAGGGATTCCGGAGCAGATAGACCGGGCAGGCCGAACTTCACGAGCTCGTCCCACAACCCGATGTCGTAGTCGCCGGGCGTGGACTCACGCGCAAGCAGCTTCTCGGTGTCCACGTACGATGACACAAGATCGCCGAGCACATCTCGTAGCGCCGCTTCGTCCTCTTCGGGAGCGGTGAGCGGGCGACCCGGCGAAACCACCGGGTCGCGGCGGCCTTCGCCCCGATGCGACGGCAGACCGAGCACGTTCTCGGCAATGGTGTTGCGCTGGATCTCGGCGGTGCCCGCACCGATCGTCGCGGCGCGCGCCATCACGTATCCGTAGGTCCAGCGGCCCTTTTCGACAACACTTTCGGACCGAGTGTTCAGCACCGCCCCCGACCCGGTCAGGCGCAGCGCGAGCCGGTGCATGTGCTGCTCGAACTCCGACTTGACCAGTCGGTTGACCGAGGCGACTCCGCCCGGATCCTCATTCCGCAGCACGGCGTCGAGGGCGCGGGCACTGTTGGCCGCGATCGCGCGGACGTTGGTTTCGACCTTTGCGAGCTCTTGACGAATCAGCGGATCGTTCGCGTAACCCTGCTCCGCGGCAAGCTTGAAGACCTTGTCGACCGTTCCGCGGTAACGGAATTCGTCGGCGAGGAACGCGGTGGCACGCTCGTGACCGAGCGAGGTCCGCATGATCGACCAGCCGCCACCTTCTTCACCGAGACGATTGGCGACGGGCACCTCGACGTCGTCGAAGAAGACCTCCGCGAAGTGGTGGCCGCCCGCCGCGTCGCGCAGCGGGCGTACCTCGATGCCCGGTGAATTCATCGGGATCAGCAGATAGGTGATACCGGATGTGCCGCGGCCGGGGGCACCGGTACGCACCAGTGCGAAGATCCAGTCGGCCTTGTCGGCCATGGTGGTCCAGATCTTCTGCCCGGTCACCCGATAGACGTCGCCGTCGCGCACCGCGCGCGTGGACAGCGACGCGAGGTCGCTGCCGGCGCCCGGCTCCGAGAAGCCCTGGCACCAGAATTCGTCGGCCCGCAGCAGCGGCTCGAGGAAACGATCCTTCTGTTCCTGCGTGCCGTGCACGATGATCGTCGGCGCAACGATGAACGACAGACCACACGGATGCTTCGGCGCACCGGCCTGTGTCGTCATCCGGTAGTAGTCGAGCTGGTCCTCGAGTGAGAGTTCCATGCCGCCGGCTTCGCGTGGCCAGCCCGGCGCCGCGAGACCCGCGTCGACGAGTTCGGACTGCCATGCCTTGGCGGCCTCGAAACGCTCACGGGACGTCGCCGGACGCGGACGCTTCCGGTAGTCGTCGAGCAGTGCGGCCAGCCGGTCGCGCCAGTCGCCGGTCGTTGCTTCGAGTACCGCCGTGGTCTTCTGTTCCACCGCGCCACCTCCCATGATGTCAGAACTCGGATTGTGTGTAGGTCAGGATTTTTCGGCGCGACGCTGGCCGAACCGCGCGCCGATGTCGGCGCCGTCGGAACGGTGCGTGGCACCGGCTTCGGCTTCGAGGCCGAGTGCGTGGGCGAGCGACGCGCCCGCGCCGTCCTTGAGCAGGCGCAGCATCCGCTGCACTGCCCCGGGGTGCCCGCCGGCGATCTTGCCGGCGATCTCGAGCGTGCGCTCCATCAGCTTCTCGTGCTCGACAACTTCGTTCGCGAGGCCGATCCGTGCCGCAGTGTCTCCGTTGATGGGTTCTCCGCTGAGGATGAACTGGATTGCGGCGGGCAGGCCCACCATGCGCGGCAGCATGGCGCTGCCGCCCCAGCCGTTGAGGAGGCCGATCTGGGCGTGGGTGTCGGCGAACTCGGCCCGGTCGGAGGCGATGATGAACGAGCAGTTCACGGCCAGTTCGTAACCCCCGGTGTAGCACGGCCCGTTCACGGCGGCGATTACCGGTTTGGAGATGCCGCGCAGCACCTGCGTGGGCGTGACGCCTTCGGTGCGGGGCGGTGGGCCGGACAGCGCCTCGGGTAGGTCCACACCGGACGAGAACGCGGTGCCGGCGCCGGTGATCACCACGACACGCACCTCGTCGTCGCCGTCGGCGCGCCACAGTTCCTTCTTCAGCGCCTTGCGCATCGCCCGGTTGATGGCGTTGCGCCGGTCGGGGCGGTTAAGTGTGAGGATGGCGATCGGCCCGTCTTTGGTGACGAGCAGCGGGGATTCCTCGGGGGTCGCGGTGTCGCGTGCGTCGGTCTCGGTCATTGTGCGCCCCTCAGGAGACGGAAACGGAGTCGGTGATGTTGCGGGTCAAGGAGAGCAGGTTCTCCTCGGCGTCCCACGCGATGCGGCGCACGAGCTCGCCCGCCGGCGGTATGTCGCGGATCAGGCCCTGTGCGACACCGACGGTCCAGATTCCGGCTTCGGGATCGCCGTTCTCGTAGACCTTGCGGCCACGGGTGCCGGCGACGAGGTCCTTGACGTCCTTGAAGCGTCCGCCCTTGTTCAGGATGTCGACGACCTCTTCGCTCACCGAGTTCTTGGCCGCGCGCATCGTGTTGCGGAGCTGACGGAAGATCAGCTGGGTGTCGAGCTCGCTGGCGCCGACGATCTGCTGCTTGATGTTCTCGTGGATCGGGCTCTCCACGGTGCACATGAACCGGGTACCCATGTTGATGCCGGCGGCGCCGAGCGTGAGCGCGGCCGCGAGGCCACGGCCGTCCGCGAAACCGCCGGAAGCGATGAAGGGAATGTCGAGGGCGTCGGCGGACGCCGGGATCAGAACCAGACCGGGGACGTCGTCCTCACCGGGGTGGCCCGCGGCCTCGAAGCCGTCGATGCTCACCGCGTCGACACCGATACGCTGCGCCTTGAGGGCGTGACGGACGCTGGTGCACTTGTGGATGACCTTGATGTCGTGCTCTTTGAAGTGCTCGACATGCACCGTCGGGTCGGAGCCTGCCGTCTCGACGATCTTCACGCCGGAGTCGATGATCACCTGCCGGTACTCCGCGTACGGCGGTGGGTTGATCGACAGCGTGAGGGTGAGGTTGACGCCGAACGGCTTGTCGGTCAGTGCGCGGCACCGCTCGATTTCCGCGGCGAGGTCCTCGGGGGTGGGCTGGGTCAGCGCTGTGATGATGCCGAGGCCACCTCCGTTGGAGACCGCAGCGGCAAGTTCTGCCCGGCCGACCCACATCATGCCGCCCTGCACGATCGGATGTTCGATACCGAATTCTTCGGTGAACCGCGTCCTCAACATTGCCGCTCCTCGGAGTTCGCCGGCACTCCGGCGCCTGATCTCACGGTGAAACACCGCTTGCTTACATAGATAACATAGTTGACTATGTATGGTAGGCGCAAGGAACGATCGCGACCTGATTACATGGTCGACGACCTGCACGAGCACCACCCAGTCGCCTTACCACCCACTTCATCACCGGAATCGGAGGACCTGTGTCCGAGAGCCTGCTGTTCTCGCCGATCACCCTGCGCGGCGTCACATCCCGAAACAGAATCTGGGTAGCTCCGATGGCGCAATACTCGGCACCGGAATCCGGAGTACCCACAGACTGGCATCTCGCGCACCTCGGCGGAATGGCTCGCGGCGGCGCCGGGCTGGTCATGACCGAAGCCACCGCCGTGGAGCCGGCCGGACGCCTCGGACCCGCCGACACCGGTATCTGGAACGACGAGCAGGTCGACGCATGGCGGCGAATCACCTGGTTCATCTCCGACATGGGCGCCACTCCCGCCATCCAACTCGCCCACTCCGGGCGCAAGGGCAGCACCAGCCGCCGGGGCATCCCGCTCCCGTCCGAAGAAGGCGGCTGGCAGACCGTCGCCCCGTCGGCGATCGCCTACGAAGGCCTACCCGAACCGCACGCGCTCACCCGCGACGAAATCGCGAAGCTCGTCACCACGTATGCCGACGCCGCAGAGCGTTCGCTCGACGCCGGCTTCGAAGTCGTCGAAATCCACGCCGCACACGGCTACCTGATCAACGAGTTCCTGTCTCCTCTCGGCAACGCGCGCACCGACGAGTACGGCGGCACCTTCGAGAACCGCTGCCGCTTCCTGCTCGAGATCGTCGCCGCCGTCCGCGCTTGTCTGCCCGACACGATCCCCCTGCTGGTGCGCATCTCCGCCACCGACTGGGCCGAGGGCGGCTGGACCCTCGACGACACCGCTGCCCTGTGCCGCCTTCTCGAGGGCACCGGTGTGGACATGATGGACATCTCGAGCGGCGGCATGGTCGCGCACCAGAAGATCACCGTCGGACCCGCCTACCAGGTTCCGTTCGCCCGAGTCGCCCGTGAAGCCGGCGCATTGCCCGTAGTGGCGGTCGGACTGATCACCGAGGCGGTACAGGCCGAGCAGGTACTCGTCGATGGTGCCGCCGACGTCGTCATGGTCGGCCGACAGCTACTGCGCGAACCGCACTGGCCCTACCGCGCGGCGACCGAGCTCCGGTCGGAGCTTCGCTGGCCCGCCGCTTACAACAGCGCGCGTTACCGTGGAAGCATCCCGTGACACGCTCACACAGGTAGAGACCGACCTACTGCCCCTCGGGTACCTTACTAGGTACGCGAAGTTGAACCAGAGTAGGAAGGCGTCCCCGTGACCGACCAAGCATGGGCTCCAATCTTCGATGCCCCCGGCACGACGGGACGAGCAATCCGAACCCCCAAGACCGCCGAACTCGTCGCCCGCAAGCTGCGCAGCATGATCGTCGACGGCGAACTCAAAGACGGCGACCATCTCCCCCACGAAGCCGAACTGATGGAACACTTCTCCGTCAGCCGGCCCACGCTCCGCGAAGCGGTCCGCGTACTCGAAGCCGAACGGCTCGTCGAGGTCCGCCGCGGTTCCCGCTCCGGCGCCCGCGTGTGCGTGCCGGGCCCTGAGGTGGTCGCACGACCGGCGTCCCTGCTGCTCGAGCTGTCGGGCGCCACTGTCGCCGACGTATATATCGCCCGCCAAGCCATCGAACCCGCCGCCGCGCGGCTTTTGGCCGAGAACGGCACCGAGGAAGCCTTCGACGAACTCGAACGCATCGTGGACGAAGCAATTCCGTCGTCGTACGAGTCCGGCACATTCGGGCAAACCGCTGCGAGGTTCCACCTCCGGATGGTTCAGCTGGCGGGCAACGCCACACTCGCCCTGATCGCGGGAATGCTGCACGAAATCTACGAGCGGCATACCACGAATGTCACCCGAGAGCGACTCGCGACCGACGTGGAAAAGTACGACGCAAACTACAAGTTGTTCGTCCGTTCGCAGCGCAAGCTGATCAAGCTGCTACGAGCCCGCGACGGATCCGGTGCATTCACGCATTGGCAGAAGCACATGGTAGTGGCACAGTCCCTGGTACTGAGTGGTCGAGAGGACACGAAGGTCCGCGACATCCTGGACTGACCACTAGCCTCGATTTTTCGCGCGGCCTGACCGGAGGTCGGGTTTGCGTCGTTCGATGCTGATTTCAGTGTCAGGGCACGAGGATGCACCCGACACCGCTCGGGTGGGAGCCCGGTTCCACGGTCCGGGA
>NZ_JAUZMZ010000075.1:0-23348 GCF_036327435.1 Rhodococcus chondri
TCGCCGGCAGGCCACCGACGGCTCGGTCCCGATCGGGCGGTGTCGGTCCGGCGGTGTCAGCAGCCGGGCACCGGGGTACCGTCGCCCTGAATCGCGAGCAGCGTGCAGAACGTGACCGCACTGACCTTCCACGTGTCTTCTTCCTGGACGGCTTCGCCGGACTGGTCCGGCAGCACCGGCGCACCGTTCATCAGCAGGGTCCATTTGACCTGGGCGTTGTTCTCGTCGACCAGTGTCACGCCTTCGACGGTGGCCGTGGTGGCCATGGCCTGCGGATCGGCTGCCATCCCTTCGAGAGCCGGCAGGAAAGCGTCGCCGTTCTGGAGGAGAGCGGCCCGTTGGGCGGGGGGAGTCGTCCCGTTGAAGAAGGTGACGTAGGTGTCCGTGACGGCCTGGGTCGTCTCCGGATCCGCGGCCTCCGCGGTGGCTTCGGCGGACGTTGTCGTGGTTGTCGTCTCCTCGACCGACGTTGTCTCCCTCGTGGTTGTGCCACTGTCGTCGGCACTGTCCCCCGAATCGCTGCAACCCGCGACAACGGCGGTGGCGATGGCCACCGAACCGCAGACGGCCAGTGCACGGCGGGTAATCGAGACGCGCATAGTGTTGTCCTCTCCGGGTGCCGGACGGATTCCGTCACCCATGTGTTGTCGAACGCCTCCGAACCGGCAGCATCCTCGCGCGACCGGAGATGGTGGTAGGCGTGTGCGAGAGACGCACGCGCCGTGAGGGTTTGCTCAGGGTCGCGCGTCCTGCTCGGGCAGGCGATCGGCGAGCACGGACAGGTCGTAGGCCTGACGGGCCATCCAGAACCGAAGGAACCCGGTCAGCGAATAGCGCAGGAACACGGCCGCACCGACGATACCCACCGACACCCCGGCCACGGCGAGGACGAGGGCGTCCCGCTGTACTAGAGCATCGGACGTGTTGTGCGACATGAAATAGGCCACCACGCCGAGCACAGGCCCGAGCACCATCAGTGCGATACCGAGGCGCAACCACAGACCGGACCTGCCGGTGGACGGATCGGGGATCTTCAGTTCGGCCAATTCGCGGGTGAACCGGTCGGCGCGGGTTTCGGTCGAGGTCATGACGCACTTCCTAGGTAGAGGGATGCAAGTTCGGCACGCAGGTCTTCCGGGTGCCCCTGTTTCTGGATGCGGCCGCGTACCACGACTGCGGCGTGGTCGGCGAAATCGAGCACCGCGTTCGCGAATTGTTCGACGACGAGCACGGCCACGCCTTGCCGGGCGATTTCGGAGACCTGCTCGTACAGTTCGGCGACGATCATCGGCGCCAGCCCCATCGACAATTCGTCGAGGAGGAGCACGGCCGGATCGACGGCCAGACCGCGCGCGAGAGCAAGCATCTGCTGCTCACCGCCCGAGAGTGTTCCGGCCGTCTGCGAGGCGCGTTTGGCGAGAATCGGAAACCGCGAGAACGCGATCTCCTCGAGTTGTTCGCGGGGCCGCCCCGTGAACGTCATCATCAGCAGGTTGTCCCGGACCGACATGTTGGGAAACACGCCGCGGCCCTCCGGGATCAGGCACACGCCCGCGCGTGCCAGGTCGCGGGGTGGAACCCCGGTCACGTCCCGCCCGCCGAGCCGCAGACTCCCCGAGGTGACCGGGTGGACCCCCGCGGCAATCCGCAGCGTGGTGGTCTTGCCGGCCCCGTTCGGTCCGAGCAGCGCCACTACTTGTCCCGCAGCGACACTCAGGTCGATCCCGTGCAGGACCGTGATCGCGTCATAGGCGGCGCGCACATCGCGCAGTTCGAGGATGGGATTCATGATTGCCCCAAATATGCAGCCAGGACGGACTCGTCGCGACGGATCACGTCGGGCGGGCCGGAGGCGATGATTCTTCCGAGATCGAGCACGTACACCTCGTCGCACACGTTCATGACCAGCTCCATATCGTGCTCGACGAGCAGGACGGCGGTCCCGTCCTCCGCGAGTGCCCGCAGTAGCGCTGCGAACAGTTCGGTCTCCTGGGCGTCCTGCCCTGCGGCGGGTTCGTCGAGCAGGATGAGGTTCGGTCGCACGGCCAGCGCCCGTGCCACCTCGACGAGCCGGCCGATACCCGTGGACAGGGCGTCGGCGGTGGTGTCGGCGAGGTGCGCGAGATCGAGGCGGTCGATGATCTCGTCGGCCACGCGCCCGGCGTGTCGTCGTTCCGGCCCCAATTCTGCTGCGACGAGCAGATTGTCGCGGACGCTGAGCCGGCCGAACAGTTCCAGTCGCTGGAAGGTGCGGGCCAAGCCGTGCCGCGCCCGGCGGGCGGGCCCGGCACGGGTCACGTCGTGGCCGTCGAGACACACCGTCCCCGTCGAGGGTTTGCGCAGTCCGGAGATGACGTCGAACAGGGTGCTCTTGCCTGCCCCGTTCGGGCCGATCAGCCCGGTCACGTGTCCGCGTTCGGCGCGCAGCGTGACCCCGTCGAGTGCACGGTGTCCTCCGAAAGCGACCGAGATGTCCTCAACTTCGAGTTGTGACGGCATGATTCAGCACCTCCTCGTCCTCCGCGGTCCAGGGTCGCTTCACGCCCCACCACTCCACCGGGATCTCCGCTTCGGCCGGAGGTGGTCGATGACGTGCTTCACCCCAGGCGCGGGCGGCCAGAATGCCGGCCACCGCCCCGACGAACAGCACGTACCCGTTGATCACGTCGCCGAGCCGCAGCAGCCACAACAGCACGATCCAGCCGGCGAGGACCGACATCACGAGCCGGTCCCGCAGGGCGAGTTCCCAGCGTTCGCGCAGCGTCGGCACGACACCGTCGTCGACGGCGCCGGAGCCGTACGCGAGACCGGCTGCGGCGGGGGCGACCTGGACGAGGTTCTGCATTGCCGGCCACAGTGCGACGATCGCGTTGAACGGCCCGGCGATCATGGCCCCGGTGAACAGTCCGTTCCCCACCACGCCCAGGCCGCCGACCACAGCGATCAGGAACAGCGACAGTCCGGCAATGAAATTGAACTGGTCTGCCGCCACCGACTGCAACTGCATCCCGTACAGGGCCCCGCCGAGCCCTGCAATCCCCGCGGCGATCGCGAACACGAGGAGCTTCGTCAGCAGCAGGCTGCCGCCGAGAGTGGCGTATGCGGCCTCGCTGTCGCGCAGTGCGATCAGCCGACGCCCGAGTCGGCCACGACGCAGCGCCGCCACCGCCAGGGTGACCAAGGCGAGGCAGACCGCGGAGAACACGGTCAACTCCGCCGAGGTGTCCAGCTCGAACCCGAACAGTCGCGGCCCGACCAGTTCTACCGAGCCCTGCTCGAACAGCGCGATCTCGATCCCGAACAGATCGAACGACGGCAGCGAGAAGATCCACCGGTCGAGAACGACCGCGATGGCGGCGGTCCCCAGCGCCAGATACACCCCGGACAACCGAAGTGCGGGGATCGCGACGACCGCTCCGGCCACACCCGCTGTCACCATCGCGGCCAGGACTGCCCACCATTGACCGTCCGCACCGAGGTGAGCGCACACGATCGCCCCGATCCCCGCCATGCTCAGCTGGCAGAGCGAGATCTGGCCCGCATACCCGACCAGCGGCACGAAGGACAGCGCGATCACGCCGAACGCGAAGATCTGCCCGTAGGTGATCAGATCTCCTTCGCCCAGCACGGTGGCGAGGACGACGCCGGCCGCGACGATCACGCCTGCGAAGGCGGCGGTGCCTCGCAGGGTCGGCAGCGGAACCCGGCTCAGATTGCGGTCGCGCCCGCGCAGCCGGCCGTGCGGGAAGAGCAGCAGCGCGAGCAGCAGCAGAATCGCGGGTGCCGCCAGCCGCAGACCGGGCAGGTATTCGTTCTGCGGTAGGTAGCCGGCCAGGTAGGCCTCCAGGCAGCCGACCGCGATCGCACCGACGAATGTCATCGGAAGACTCTTGAGACGGCCGAAAATGGCTGCGGCGTAAGCGCTGACGATCAACAGTGACAGCTGGGTGGCGTCCAGTGCGACCATCGGCGCGATGAGGATGCCGCCGAGTGCCGCCAGCGTCGTACCCAGGACCCACGCGACGCGGTTCGCCCGGACGGGGTCGGCGCCGGTGAGCCCCACCAGGGCGCGGTCGTCGACGGTCGCACGCATTTCCGCGCCGGTGCGAGTGTTGAACATGAGAATCCGCAGCCCGAGTGCGACCGCGATCGCGACGACCATCGTGAGGGCCTGATGCCAGGAGATCGTGGCTGCTCCGAGGTGGAAGGGATCCTTCTCGGCGAAGAACGTGGGCAGCGACCGAGAGGTGTTGGGATCCCAGACCCATCGCGCGACGGCGATCAGACCGCTGAGCAGCGCGATGGTCATGACCAGTTTCTCGGCCTCACCGAGTCTTTGCACCGGCCGCATCATCTGTTCGACGAGGAGGCCGAACGCCGGGGCGAGCACCAGCAGGACGGTGGCGGCGGCCAACCACACCGGCCATCCCCAGCCGACGCTGAGCTGCCAGTAGCCGAAGGCCGCCATCATCCCGGTCGCTCCGTGCGCGAAGTTGAACACCCCGGTGGTGGTGTAGGTGACCACCAGGCCGCTGCTGATGATGGCGTAGATCGCGGCCGTGCTCAGGCCGACGATGCCGAACGTGATGAATTGGTCCATTACTGAACGTCACTCATGCTCTTGCCGACGTCGGCGAGGGTCATCGGAGCGCCGGGGCCGTTGGCGAGGGGGGACGGCTCGATGTTGCAGCGGTAGAGGCCGCTGTCGGCTCCGAAATCTGCTGTCTCCCAGCCGTCGGGGGTGGCCCGTTCGATGTTGAAGCAGGGCTGCGGCGGCACGGGGTTCGCGAGGTCTGTCGCGGCGTGCAGACCGCCGCCGGTCCACTCCGTTTCCTGAAGGGCTGCGTCGTGGACGCAGATGCGGGTGAGTTCGGCGCCGCAGCTCGTAGCGGCCTTGGCGAACAACGCCCATGCCGACATGGCACGCATCGCAGGGAACGTGATCTGTGCGTCCGGGGCGTACTCGGCGTACAGATCGAGGACCTGCTGCACTGCGGGCTCGGTGCCGGCGCTCGTCAGCGGCGCGCTGCCGCCGAGGTCGACGAGGTTGTTCTGGAACTCGGCCGATTTACCGAGCAGTTCGACGAACGAGTCGTTGTATGCGTTGTTGTTGGCGTCGATCCAGTCGAGCTTGTAGTCCATCCCCGTGAGCACCTCTTCGAGCTTGGCCAGCTGCCGGAAATCGCCGTAGAAGACGAGGCCCTTGACGCCCTTGCTCTTGATCGACTGCGCGTAGGGGGTCCAGTCCGACACGCCCATCGCGGGATACAGGTCGTTGTACGTGATGGTGCCCCCGGCTGCGTCGACCGTCTCCACTGCCTGGACGCCGAGGTCCCTGGTGACCGGTGAGTCGCCGTTGATGATGCCGACAGCGCCGGCCGATTCCGGATAGGCCTCGTTCAGCAGCCACTTCCGGAAGCCGAAGTAGGGGTCGTATCCGGGCACCCGGCTGGGCGAGGCGCTGATCTCGAGGTCTGCGCCGACCGCCTGGCTCTGCGTGACCTGAGCGGGGAAGCTGGGCAGCAGACAGCTCAGTCGTTCCTTGACACCGAGAGCGTCCAGTGCGGCACCGCCACCGACGAGCGCGAAGTCTTCGCGGCACGCCTCGATCATCCGCTGACGCACCTCCATCAGCTTCGCATCGCGGGTTTCTGCGACGAGGGTGCGACCGTTGATGCCGCCGGCCGCGTTGCACCAGGAGGTGAAGACCTTCGCGGCGTCGACGAACTCCGGGTTCTTGGTGAAACCCATGTCGGAGAACACGCCGACCTGGATTTCGTCCGCGGTGACGCCCGGGGCGCTCGCCGTGCCCGGGTCGCCGGGACCGCACAGCCCCTCGAGGTCGCCGAAGTCACCCGACATGGCCTGCGACGTGCCGCGTTCACCGTCATCGGCGCCTTCTGCGTTCCCGGCGCCGTCGTCGCGGCCGCTACATCCGGCGACGAGCAACGCACACGCCGTGAGGGCGATGAGTGTCCGTTGTGCTTTCAACTGTGCCTCCTCCACTGGGCCTGGGCGGCCAGTGCTGCGTTCCGGGTGACATCCGGCGTCGAAGCCCCCGCTGCTGCCGGTGTCAAAGCGTGATGCTCTCACGTGGAGGAAGTGTAGTTCTCGGTTATTGAGAATTACGTAAACTTTCTTGTCGCGCCTGCCGGACGCGCCTCTTTCGGTGTGATACGACCCCGCGACGCCGGCGTCCTTTGCTGGACAACTCCGGCTAACCGCCTCTGCTCGGTGGGTTTGCCGTTACCTGGGGTTGTCCCTCAGGACATGCCGCACGCTCACTCTGGTCGAGGCCGAGCTGGAGGCTCGTGCTCCCGCGCAATCCCGAACCTCCCGGCAACACGCGATGCCGGGTAGGCCGACAAGGAGTCGACTGCCATGCGTATCACCACGCGCCGCTCATCCCGCGCGCTTGCTCTCACCGCCACCGCAGCAGCGTCGCTGCTCGTGCTGACGGCGTGCGGTTCCAGTGCCGACGACACCGGCTCGTCCTCGTCGGACAGCTCCGCCGCCGCCCAGGGCATGCCCGAGACGCTCGTCCTGGCCGCGATTCCCAGCGAGGATTCCTCGAGCCTGCAACAGCAGTTCGCGTTGGTCCAGAAGGTCATCGAGGACGAGACCGGCATCCCGGTCGAATTCCAGAACGCCACCGACTACGCCGCCGTCATCGAGGCGCAGCGGGCCGGCAAGGTCCACCTCGGTCATTACGGTCCGTTCTCCTACGTCACCGCGAAGGACAGCGGCGTTCCGGTCGAACCCCTGGCCGCGTTCGCCGACAGCGCCGACGAAAAGCCCGGCTACAAGTCGTACGCGATCGTCCCCACCGGATCCGACATCCGCTCGCTCGAGGATTTCCGCGGCAAGACGGTGTGCTTCGTCGACCCCACATCCACCTCCGGCTTCCTGTATCCGTCGGCGGGCCTGCTCGAGGTGGGCATCGATCCGCAGAAAGATGTAACCGCGATCTTCGCGGGTGGGCACGACGCGTCGGCCCTGGCGGTCGACAGCGGCCAATGCGACGCCGGCTTCGCGTTCGACAAGATGGTCACCCAAACCCTCATCGACAAGGGTGATCTCGCCGAGGGTGACCTCGAGGTGATCTGGGAATCGGAGACCATCGCCTCGAGCCCGACCGCCGTGTTGAGCACACTGCCCGGCGAACTCGTCGACCAGCTCACCGACATCTTCCACACCAAGCTCAACCGGCCCGCGCTCGTCGAGGCCGGGTACTGCGCCACCGAGGACGAGTGCGCCCTGCCCGAGGGGACGGAGTTCGGCTACATCCCGGTCTCCGACGACATCTACGACGGCGTGCGCAAGGTCTGCGAGATCACCCGGTCCCCGTCCTGCGCGAGCTGACCTTCCTCACCCGCCCCCGAGCTTGGAGCCCGACATGAACGACCCCGATCATTCGCGCCTCGGCGCGTCCATCGACAAGATTCTCCGGCCCACCATCAAACTCGAGCACGTCACCAAGGAGTTCGGACCCGGACCCCGGGCGCTCGACGACGTGAGCCTGGAGGTGTACCCCGGGGAAGTGGTGGCGTTGCTGGGCCTGTCGGGATCCGGCAAGTCGACCCTGCTGCGACTCCTCGACGGCCTGCACCTGCCGACCGCGGGTGCGGTGCAGGTCCTCGGGTGCGACGTGGCCGGTGCTAACGGCCGTGACCTGCGGGCGTTGCGTCGCAAGGTCGGGTTCGTCTTCCAGCAGTTCCATCTGGTCGGCAACATGTCGGTGCTCGAAAACGTGTGCTCCGGCGCGCTGGGTGCCCTGCGTGGACCGCGGTTCGGTCTCCTGATGTACCCCAAGTCGGTGCGACTGGCCGCCATGGAACAACTCGACCGTGTCGGGCTCGCCGACCGGCCGTTCCAGCGCGCCGACACCCTCTCGGGTGGCCAACAGCAACGAGTCGCGGTGGCCCGCGCACTCATCCAGAAACCCAGGATTCTTCTCGCCGACGAACCGGTCGCATCGCTCGACCCCGAGTCGTCGGCGCAGGTGATGGCGTTGATCTCCCGGATCGCGTCGGAGGACAACCTGACCGTCGTGTGCAGCCTGCACCAGGTGGAACTGGCGTTGTCGTGGGGGCATCGTCTCGTCGGCCTGCGCGGCGGCCGCGTGGTGCTCGACAGTCCCGTCGCGACGATCGACAAGACCGAAACCATGCGGATCTACTCCGCGGTCGCGCCTCGCACCGTCCCGCAACCGGTCGGGCGCCCATGAGTGTGCTCACCCCCGCCCGGCCCGCGCCGCCGGCCAGGACGCTGCCGCGATCCTCGTGGCAGACAACCAGTGTGCAGGTGATCCTGTTCGCCCTGCTCGCCGCGTCCATCTGGTCGATCGCGTCCCTGAAGATCAACCTCGCGACCTTCGTCGACAGCATCGACAACGCCGCCGATTTCATCGGCCGCATCTTCCCGCTGGATTTCCCGCCGATCGGCGAACTCGCCGCGATGACGGGGCAGACTCTCGGCATCGTGCTGTGCGCAACGGTGCTGTCGGTGGTGCTGAGCGTGCCCGTCGCGCTCGCGGCCGCCGCGAACACCACACCCGGACAAACGCTGAGGCTGCCGGCACGGGTGATCATCACCGTCACCCGCGCAATCCCCGAACTGGTGCTCGCGATCCTGTTCCTGCGGTTGTTCGGCCTCGGCGCGATCGGCGGCATTCTCGCACTCGGCATCCACTCCATCGGCATGATCGGCAAGCTGTACGCCGACGCCGTCGAGGACACCGATCCCGGCCCGCGCGATGCACTGCGCGCGGCGGGCGCGTCGTGGTGGCAGCAGATCGTCGGAGGTGTGGTCCCGCAGGCCATGCCCGCGTTCGTCGCAACCGCACTGCACCGCTTCGACATCAACCTGCGGGCGTCGGTGATCCTCGGGTACGTCGGCGTGAGCGGCATCGGCCTCGAACTGTCCGCGGCGCTGCGCACCATGAACTATCAGCGCGGCATGGCGCTGGCGCTCTTCCTCGTCGCGCTGTGCATCGTCGTCGAATTGATTTCGGGTGCATTGCGAAAGATGATCCTCGGCGACCGGACCCCGGTGCGCCGCACGCTGTGGTCACGACTTCGCGACCGGCTCTGGTCCGCGCAGAACGGCTGGGTCGACGGCGGCAACACCGCACGCCCCGCGCCCACGGCGCTGCGCACCGCCGACGGCAACTACCGCATCAGCCCACCGTGGAACGGCGAGCGCATCCGCCGTACCGTCTACGTCGTCCTGTTCGTTGTCGCGCTGATCGTTTCGACCTGGGCATCGGACATCGATTTGTCGCGTATGGCAGAGGGTTTCGGCTCGATGGCGAGCACCCTGAGCCTGTTCTTCCCGCCCAGCACCGGCGGCATCGGCGCCGAGCTGTGGAAGCAGTTGCTGGTGACCCTGCAGATTGCGCTGGCGGCCACGTTCATCGGCCTCATCGTGGCTGTGCCGGTGGGTCTGCTCGCTGCCCGCAACGTGGCACCGACTCCCGGTATCGCCAAGGGCTTCCGCATGTTCATCGTGCTCGTCCGCGGCATCCCGGATCTGATCTTCGCGATCATCGTCATCGTCGTCACCGGGCTCGGCGCCACCGCCGGTGCGATCGCCCTGTCGGTCGGTGCGATCGGCCTGCTCAGCAAGCTGATTGCCGACTCCGTGGAGGAAACCGACGTGCGGGTTCAGCACGCGGTGGCCGCGGGTGGCGCGACCCGGATGCAGGTGCTTCTCGCCGCGACCGTGCGGCAATCGGGACCGGCGATCATCGCGCACATCTTCTACCAGATCGACACCAACATCCGCGCTGCAACACTTCTCGGTGTCGTCGGCGCCGGCGGCCTGGGCTTCTACCTCATGAACGCCGCCCGTGTCATGCAGTACGACGTCGTCACGATGGTCGTGGTGATGATCTTCGCGGTCGTCATGGTCGTCGAGGGCATGGCCATGTGGGTGCGCAAGGTCGTGTCCTGATCCACCCCTGCCGCAACATAATACAACACTCCGGAGGACCCGTGACCGTCACCGATTCCGCCCGCACCGCGGCGGACCGTGCCCTGACTGCTGCCGCAGACGCGGCGATGGACGCATACCGCACGGCCGTTGCCACCTACTCGCGCGAGAAACTGAAGTCGATCGCGATGGACGGCGCCGACGGCACCCCGACGATGTTCATCGACGTCGTGATCGAAGACGCGATCATCACTGCCGCGACCGCGGCGGGCGCGAATGTGCTGTCGGAGGAGCGGGGCTGGGTCGACGTCGGGTCGGCCGTGACCCTCGTCGTCGATCCGGTCGACGGTTCCGCCAACGCCGCCGCAGGTATCCCGTTGTCCTGCTTCAGCGCTGCCGTCGTGATCGACGGGGAGTTCACCGAGGCGATGACGTGCTGGCTGCACACCGGTGAGCGGTGGTGGGCGTCGCGCACCGAGTCGGCGTTCCGCACCAGCGGCTGCACGTCACTGTCGTCCGCCGCCGTGTCGATGCTGCGCCCGCATCCCCGCAATCGGGACGCGTGGTGGCGGGTCGCGTCCACCGCGACCCGCATCCGCATCCTCAGCTGCAGCACCCTCGAGTCCGTCTTCGTCGCGACCGGATCGGCCGACGCATTCGTCGACGCCGGCAGCGACACGCACCGCCTCATGGACATCGCCGCCGCCGTGGTGCTGGTCGAGGCATCCGGTGGGGCGGTCCTCGACGCCTACGACCGGCCCATCGAGTTCGGTATCGATCTCACCAAGCGGTGGAGCGGGATCGTCGCGGCCACTCCGGAACTTGCCCACGAACTACGCGGCGCCATTCAGGGCTGAGCCGAGCGCTCGGGGTCGCCTTCCTCGGACCGGGACGAAAATACTGTTTACGTCTGATGAGAGTAGTATTCTCGGCGAGGAGAGGCTCCCGGTGGGCCGCTGACACGGAGGGCGCATCATGCGGATCGGACTCACGGGCGGTGCGTCGTCGACCGACAGGATCGTGCGGCAGGCCCAGGCCGCGGAGGCCGACGGCTTCACGTCGCTGTGGTACGCCGGCGCCGTCGCAGGAGACCCGCTGGCCGCGCTGACCGTAGCCGGGCGGGCGACCTCGTCGATCGAGCTCGGAACGGCCGTGCTGCAGACCTACCCGTGTCATCCACTGCTGCAGGCCAACCGGGCCGCCGCGGTCGCGGAGGCGATGGGCCGTCCCGGTTTCACGCTCGGACTCGGCCCGTCCCACGAATCGCTCGTGCGCGAGGTGTACGGGATGTCGTACGACCGCCCGGGCCGCAACACCGAGGAATACATCCGCATCGTCACGGCACTGCTCCGCGGTGAGGACGTCGACTTCCGAGGTGAGGACTGGGGCACCCGCAGCAAGGGACGGATGACACCCGTCGGGCAGCCGGTACCCGTGCTGCTGTCGGCCATGTCGCCGCGACTCCTACGTGTCGCGGGGCAATACGCCGACGGAACGGTGCTGTGGATGGCCTCGGGCAAGGTGATCGAATCCCTTGTCGCTCCGGCGATCCGCGCGGCCGCGGAATCGGCCGGTCGTCCTGCGCCGCGGATCGTCGCGGGACTGCCCGTTGCCGTCCACGACGACGCCGACGAAGCCCGCGCCGCGGTCGCGGCCCACGCCACCATGTACGCGGGTATGCCGAACTATCAGCGTGTTCTCGAGGCGGGCGGGGCCGGTAGCCCCGCAGATGTCGCCATCGTCGGCGACGAGGCATCGGTCCGGAACCAGTTGCAGGGACTCGTCGACGCCGGCGCCACCGATATCTGGGCGGCGATCTTCCCCGTCGGCACGGATGTGCGAGGCTCGGTCGGCCGCACCCGTGCTCTCCTGAGCTCACTGACCTCCGGATAGCTGCGAGCGATGAGTTCCGGCTGCCTGCGCGGTCTACCTCTTCAATGCCTTTTTTCGAAGGAGTCTCGAATGGTGATCGTCGCAGGACATCTGATGGTCGACCCGACCGCGCGTGAGGAGTATCTGAGCGGCTGCGAGACCGTGGTCGACCAGGCCAGAGGCGCCCCGGGGTGCCTCGATTTCGTGATCGCCGCGGATCTGCTCGATACCGGCAGAATCAATCTCTTCGAACGCTGGGAATCCCGGGACGCGGTGGAGGCATTCCGCGGCAGTGGCGTCGACGACGAGCAGGGCAGGATGATCCTGCGCGCCTCGGTCGAGGAGTACGACGTCGCCGGGGTGCGCGTATTGAGTTGAGCCGCAACGCTATTGCTGGATCATGCCCTCCGGTGGGCGCTGGAGCGTCACCGTGGTCAGCGCGAGTAACTGATCGTCTGCGCCGGCGTCGACCACCCGAATGTTCAGGACGCAGTGATCCGCGGCGTCGCGGACGACCGTCCCGTACGACCGTGCCGGACCCTGCCGGACCTGCGACAGGTAACGGACCTCGATGTCGGTCGCGACGAGACCGGGCCGCATGGCGTGCGCTGCCGCTTCGACGAGCAGCGCTTGCGCCCCGCCCTGGATGGTGCCGATCATGTTGGCCACGAACGGTGTGAGGTCGAGCTCGAGCACTCCGCCCGCAGCATCGAGCGTGCGCAGGTCGAGGCGGGAGTAGATCGAGCCTTCGACCGGGCGGGCCGGGTACTCCCGCACGGTACCGATCCACTGATCCGGCGTGTAGTCCTCGGCACCGACTGCGGCGGACCGGGGAATGCGAGCGAAAGTCACGAGTCCGCGTCCTGCGAGGGTCGGGCCGCCGGGCGCTCCGGTGTCGATGGCGTCCGCGAGCTGCTCGAGGTCGGTGATGCCGTGGCCGTCGTAGATGTCGGCGGAGACGTGAACCGTCTTCTTGCCGACGCGGAGCAGGTTGCTGTCGACGACGATGGGTCCCTCGATCACCCGACCGGCGGCGTGGATCGAAAGATCTTGGGTGGCGGTCCAGTCGGGTCCGCAGGCCACCAGTGCGGGGCTCGAGGTCACGATGTCCACCACGGTTGTCAGCACTCCGAGCGACGCCGTACCCGCGGGGGAGCGCAGCTTGTCGGTGAGCCGGGAACGCATCACCGCTCGTTCTTTGGTGACCAGCAGGGAGGCCAGACCGAAGTCGGTGGTGAAGGTGTGGGGTCCCATGACCCGCATCGACGAGCCGCCTGCGGAAATGCCATTCTCGCTCATGAGAGTAATGATGCCACCGGGTGTGCCGGCGTGCGAAGCGGGGAGGAGGGAAGGAGGTTTCAGTGGCCCTCTCCGAGCCGGCCGGAAAGCCGCTCGACACGCTCGAGGCTCGCGCCGTCGAGACCGATGATCTCGACCCGCTTGCCACGAGCGGCGTACTTCCGGCTGATCGCGTCGAGCGTCGCGACGGTCGAGGCGTCCCAGATGTCGGCGCGGGTGAGATCGATGACGACGTGCTCGGGATCGTCGATGTAGTCGAACTGGTAGATCAGGTCGTTGGAGGACGCGAAGAACAACTCGCCGTGGACGCGGTAGACGCGGGTGTCGATCCTGCCGTCATGATCGGTGTCGGCGTCGGAGACCTTCTCGACGGTGGTCATGTGCGCCACCCGGCGGGCGAAGAGCACCATCGCGGTGAGCACACCGAGGATGACACCGATCGCGAGGTTGGAGGTGGCTACGGTGGCGATCACCGTCACCGCCATCACCAGGGTCTCGCTGCGCGGCATCAGCCGAAGAGTGCGCGGATGGATGCTGTGCCAGTCGAAGGTGGCCACGGACACCATGACCATCACCGCGACGAGCGCTGCCATGGGGATCAGGGCGACGACATCGCCGAGCGCCACCACCAGGATCAGCAGGAACACGCCGGCGAGGAAGGTGGAGATACGGGTGCGCGCGCCGGAGACCTTGACGTTGATCATGGTCTGGCCGATCATCGCGCAGCCGCCCATGCCGCCGAAGAAGCCGGTGACGATGTTGGCCACGCCCTGACCCCAGCCTTCGCGGGTCTTGTCGGAGTGGGTCTCGGTGATGTCGTCGACGAGCTTGGCCGTCATCAGCGACTCGAGCAGGCCCACGAGCGCCATCGCGAGCGCGTACGGGGCGATGATCGACAACGTCTCGGTCGTGAGCGGGACATCGGGGAAGAGCAGCGACGGCAGCGACTCGGGCAGTTCGCCCTCGTCACCGACGTTCGGCACATCGAGCGCGAAGACGAGCACCATCGCGGTCAGCAGCACGATCGTGACCAGCGGAGCGGGCACGACATTGGTGAGCTTGGGCAGGAAGACCAATACCAGCAACCCCACCGCGACCATGGGATAGACGAGCCACGGCACGTCGATCAGGTGCGGCAGCTGCGCGACGAAGATCAGGATCGCCAGGGAATTCACGAACCCCGTCATCACGCTGCGAGGGATGAACCGCATCAGCTTGGCCACACCGAGCACCGACAGCACGATCTGCAGGGCGCCCGCGAGCAGCACGGTCGCGATGAGGTAGTCCATCCCGTACTCGCGTGCCACCGGGGCGATGACCAGCGCGACCGCACCGGTGGCCGCCGAGATCATGGCGGGGCGGCCACCCACGATCGAGATCGTCACCGCCATGGTGAACGACGCGAACAGTCCGACGCGGGGGTCGACGCCGGCGATGATCGAGAAGGAGATCGCCTCGGGAATCAGGGCGAGCGCCACCACCAGGCCGGCGAGGACTTCCGTCTTCAGCCGCTTCGGAGACCGCAACGCCGCACGGACCGAGACGGTGGGGTCGTCGTCCACCTCGTGCGGGGCGGGCATGTCGGCGCGGGGCGTACTCACAACAAGGCAACTTTCCGATTCGAGGAGCGGGACGGCGCGACAACGGGGGCGCGGCTACCGTCGGGACTCTACCCTCCAGTTAGGGGAGAGTTCGAATCGAAGGTGGCCCTGGATACGGTGGAGGGCGTGGCAGCGGATCAAGATCATATGCAGATCGGGCAGGTCGCGGCACGTACCGAACTGTCGATCAAGACCATTCGGCACTATGACGAGATCGGTCTCGTCGCCCCCTCGGCTCGCAGTGCCGGCGGTTTCCGGCTCTACACCGACGCCGACGTTCAGCGCCTGCTGGTCATCCGCCGCATGAAACCGCTCGGCTTCAGCCTCGACGAGATGCGTGAGCTACTCGCCGCGCTGGACACCATCGCCGACCGAGGCGCCGCTTCGGAGACCACGTCGGCGGCTCGAGACGTTCTCGCCGATTTCCATCGCCGCGCCGAAGAAAGCTGCGTCCGGCTGCGAGCCCAGTTGGCGTACGCCGAGGAACTCACCGCGATCCTCGAAGCGCACGCCGGCGGCGACACGAACTGAGGCGGTGCCGTCGTCGGCTGCTCGCCGACTTCGGCTCTATTCGGGCTCTACCCGCACCGCCACCGGAGACGGTTCCGGCTCGGGGACCGTCGGGGCCGCTTCGGGGTCGACGACGAGAACGGGTGCAGGGCAGTGTTCGACGAGGTACTCCGCGACGCTCCCCAGCATCCGCGTCGACAATCCGCGCCCGCGCTTACCGATGATCAGGACATCGGCCTGTTGATCGGTCGCGAACCAGAGCAGGCACGGACCGGGCGGACCGGCGAGCACCGCATAGCCTGAGGCGAGGTTGCCGGTGTCCGATGTCGCCGCGGCCAGTCGCCGCTCCGCGGCCTGCACGAGCGGCGAATCGCTTTCGGCCCCATCGTCGTAGGACACCACCGTGACGAGATCCAGCACGCCGCCGCCGGCGCCGAAAAGCCGCTGGGCCGCCAGCAGAGCATGCTCTGATTCCGTGGAGCCGTCGTAGCCCACCACCACGTGCAGTCCCGAACTCGACCCTGCGGCACGCCGGGATGCGATCGGCGACGACGCCACCGCGCGGGGCGTACGCTCGATGCGTTCGTAAGCGATCGGCACGAACAGTGGACCGAGGATCACGGCTATGACCGTCCACCCGGGGCTGTGACCGCGGCGCGCCATCCACAAACCGGTGATCAGTCCGGTAGCCACCCAGGCCAACACAAAACCGATCAGAAGTGTCGTGTTCACGGGGTCTCCTTGTCGTGAGTGTGCGGGAACCGGTCGACGTCTTCGAACACATCGGGGAATCCCGCCGCCGTACACGAGGTTGCCGATGAGCAGCGAAACACCGAGGTCGTCGGTGTAGAAGACAGGCCGAATCGGGCGCGCAACCTATCTGCCATTACGACACTCTCGCACGAGGGCGGCGCATCCGTCGATCACCCGGGATAGTGGAGCGAGCCGGTGCTACCGCACGGGGACAGTCTCCGCTGCGCAAAGCGCTTCCAGCGCCGCGACACCCACGGGTTCGGTCGGCAGGAGCGGCACCACCGCGTAGCGCTCGGCGAGCTCGTCGCGAACCTTGTCGATCTGTTCGATCTCGGCGGCGGCGCGGCGGCGCAGCAGTGGCGACGACGGTCCGGCCGCGGCGAGCGAATTGTTCACCACCCATGCCCACGGGTGGATACCGGCACGCTCGAGATCGGCCTGCAGTCCCGCAGCCTCGAGTACCGGCGTGGTCTCGGCGAGCGTGACCAGCAGGATCTTGGTCTGCGCCGGATCCTGCAGCCGCATCAGGGGAGTGGTGAACTTGGCATCGTCACCCATCTGGCGGGCGATCTCGCGGTGGTAGGAGCCGGTGGCGTCGAGCAGCAGCAGTGTGTGCCCGGTGGGGGCGGTGTCGACGACGACGAACCTGCGACGCGACTCGTGGATGACCTTCGAAAATGCCTGGAACACCGCGACTTCCTCGGTGCACGGCGAGAGCAGATCTTCGGCGAGGGTAGCGCGACCGGCGTCGTCGAGGCCGGCGCCCTTGGAGTTCATCACCCGGGCGTGGTAGGCCTCGCTTGCCTCGTGCGGGTCGATCCGCGACACGTGCAGATGCTCGATGTCGCCTGCGAGGGTTTCGGTGAGGTGGGCGGCGGGGTCGGTCGTGGTGAGATGGACATCGTGGCCGCGCTGGGCGAGTGCGGCCGCGACGGCCGCGGCGATGGTGGTCTTGCCGACGCCGCCCTTGCCCATGCACATCACGAGTCCGCGTCCGTCGGCTTCGATTTCGTCGACGAGGGCAGCGAGTGGTGCATCGACGACCGGCGCGAGTGCCGATGTCGGCGCGGGCGCGATGTCGGCGGAATCGAACAGGGTGCTCAACGCCTCGATCCCTACCATGTTCACCGGCCCGAGCTCGACGAGATCGGTGGGCAGAGACTTGATTTCGGACGGCACCGCGGCGAGCGCGGCCTGTTCGCGACGGTGGATGGCGCTGGCCAGCCGGTCGCTGTCGTCGGCGGGTGCGGGCAGGACTCCGTTGACGACCACGTGCTGCTCGGTCATTCCGATGTCGGCGAGTTCTTCATGGGTGCGAGAGATCTCGGCCAGGGCCGAACGGTTTGCGCGTGCGACGAGCACGAGACGGGTGCGGTCGGGATCCGACAGCGCGGCCACCGCTCCCGCGTACATGGCCTTCTGCTTGTCGAGCCCGGCGAGCGGTCCGAGGCACGATGCGTCGCCCTTGCCGGCCTCGAGGAATTCGGTCCAGTTGCCGGGCAGTTGCAGCAGCCGGATGGTGTGGCCGGTGGGCGCGGTGTCGAACAGGACATGATCGAATCCGGCGATGGTGTCGTCGGGATCGGTGAGCAGAGAAGTGAATTCGTCGAAGGAGGCGACTTCGGTGGTGCACGAGCCGGAGAGTTGCTCGGTGATGGATGCGATCTCCGCGTCGGGCAGCAATCCTCGGACGGGTCCGACGATGCGTTCACGGTAGGCCTCGGCGGCCTCCTCCGGATCGATCTCGAGGGCCGAAAGACCAGGAACAGAGGGGATCTCGGTGATCGTGTTCCCGATGGTCAGGCCGAAGACCTGCCCGACGTTCGATGCCGGATCGGTCGACACCAGCAGCACCCGCTTCCCCGCCCGGGACAGCGACAGCGCCGATGCGCACGCGATGGTGGTCTTGCCGACGCCTCCCTTGCCGGTGAAGAACATGAAGCGGGGCGGGTCGGTGAGGAACGTCGGCTCGGTCATCGAAAAGTCTCCTTCGCAGAGGGATTCAGCAGCAGGTGGAATCGTTCGGCGTGCAGCAGGATGCGCTGTCGTCGGCGAGTCCGAGCATCGTGACGCCGGACGGCGCCGTCGCGGGCGCGCCCAGTCCGGCCCACTTGGCGAGCTCGGCGCGGGTGGGATACCGGCCGGTCACGACGGTGACGTCGTCGACGAGGACGAGCGGCAGGCCGTCCGACCCGGAAAGTTCGAGGAACTTCTTCACCGCATCGTTGTGAGCGAAGGACAGGGGATCGTTGGCCAGGTTGTGGCGAGTGATGTTCGCGCCCTGATCCGTCAGCCACTGCATGTCGGCGGTGAAACCGACGAGGTTCTGGTCGACGTCCTCGCCGCACACACCGGTGTTGCAGCACAGGGCGGGTTCGAAGACTGCGATGGTGCTCATGGATTCTCCTACGGTTTCGGTTCGGTTGATTCAGTTGTTCAGGAGCCGAGAAGCGTGTGCGTCGACGGGACACCGGCGGCCTTGCGCATGAGGGCGGCGGCCATCTGGGACTTGCCGCCGTTCTTCACGCAGACGAAGAGCACCGAGGGGGTAGGCACGTGGGTGATCCTTCCGATGGTCCCGGATTGACGGCTGCTTTGATGACAGTCAATATAGACGCATGTCGAATCAGCTGTCGAGTGGGGCCGAGCCGTGTTGCCCGCCACTCTCGCGTGAGCCACTCACGTCGGATTGGGCCACCGACCTGGCCCGCATGTTCAAGGCCCTCGGCGACCCGGTGCGCCTGCGCATGCTGAGTCTGATCGCCAGCCACCGGGGCGGCGAGAGCTGCGTGTGCGACATCAGCCCCGCATTCGACCTGTCGCAGCCCACCATCTCGCACCACCTCAAGGTGCTGCGCGAGGCCGGACTGCTCGACTGCGAGCGGCGCGGCACGTGGGTGTACTACCGGGTGCTCCCGGCCGCGCTCGAACAACTGTCCGCGGTGCTCGCCACCGAAGCCGGCGTGCTGCCCGGATCGACCTGCGCGTGTGCCCCGACCGAACCTCTAGAGGAGGCCGTCTCGTGACCGCCACTACCGACCACCCGGCCGTCGTCGGCAAGATGTCGACGCTCGACCGATTCCTTGCCGTGTGGATCGGCATCGCCATGGTCGCGGGATTGCTGCTCGGCCGCATGGTGCCCGGCCTCGGCGACGCGCTCAGTGTCATCGAGATCGACAACATCTCGCTGCCGATCGCGCTCGGCCTGCTGGTCATGATGTATCCGGTGCTCGCTAAGGTGCGCTACGACCGCCTCGACACCGTCACCGGCGACCGCAAGCTGCTGATCACTTCGCTGATTCTCAACTGGCTGGTCGGGCCCGCGCTGATGTTCGCGCTGGCCTGGCTGCTGCTCCCCGACCTACCCGAGTACCGCACGGGCCTGATCATCGTCGGCCTTGCCCGCTGCATCGCGATGGTCATCATCTGGAACGACCTCGCGTGCGGCGACCGCGAAGCCGCCGCCGTGCTGGTCGCGATCAACTCGGTGTTCCAGGTGATCATGTTCGCGGTGCTCGGCTGGTTCTACCTGTCGGTGCTGCCCGGCTGGCTCGGACTCGAGCAGACCACGCTCGACGTCTCGCCGTGGCAGATCGCCAAATCGGTCCTGATCTTCCTCGGCATCCCGCTGATCGCCGGCTTCCTCACCCGCCACTTCGGTGAAAAGGCAAAGGGCCGTGAGTGGTACGAGGACAAGTTCCTGCCGAAGATCGGCCCGTGGGCACTGTACGGGCTGCTGTTCACGATCGTGATCCTGTTCGCTCTGCAGGGCGAACAGATCACCTCGCAGCCGTGGGACGTCGTACGGATCGCGCTGCCGCTGCTGGCGTACTTCGCACTCATGTGGGGTGGTGGTTACCTGTTCGGCGCCGCCGTCGGCCTGGGCTACGAACGCACCACGACCCTCGCGTTCACCGCGGCCGGCAACAACTTCGAACTCGCCATCGCCGTCGCGATCGCCACCTTCGGCGTCACCTCCGGGCAGGCGCTGGCGGGAGTCGTGGGCCCGCTCATCGAGGTGCCGGTGCTCGTCGCACTGGTGTATGTCTCACTCGCCCTGCGTAAACGCTTCACTCCCGCGCCCGCACCGCTGTCACCTCAGGAGAAATGATGTCCGTCGAAAGCAAGCCCTCCGTGCTGTTCGTGTGCGTGCACAACGCGGGCCGCTCCCAGATGGCCGCCGGGTTCCTCAGTGCGCTCGCCGGCGACTCGATCGAGGTCCGCTCGGCGGGTAGCGCACCGGCCGATCAGGTCAATCCCGCGGCCGTCGAAGCCATGGCGGAAGTCGGCATCGACATCTCTGCCGAGAATCCGAAGATCCTCACCGTCGGTGCCGTGCAGGCCTCCGACGTGGTGATCACCATGGGCTGCGGCGACACCTGCCCCGTGTTCCCGGGCAAGTCCTACCGCGACTGGGTGCTCGAGGATCCGGCCGGCAAGGGCGTCGACTCGGTTCGCCCCATCCGCGACGAGATCAAGACCAGGGTCGAGGCGCTGATCGCCGAACTCGTCCCCGACTCCGTCGGCAGCTGAGCCGATAAGAGGGTGTGCCGCGGTCCGGTCGCTCAGACTGGGGACCGGACCCGCCGGCCTCGCCGAGTCCAGAAGGAGCATGCGATGACTGCGCTACCTATCGTGTGGCAACGCCTGGTCAGCCAGGGGCAGACGTGCGTCCGCTGCGCCGGTACCGGTGAGCAGGTCCGGCACGCGGTCGGCACACTCGAGCAGGTCCTGAGCCCGCTCGGCATCACGCCGCAACTGGAGGTCCGCGAACTCGGAGAGTCGGCCTTCGCCGAGAATCCGGCCGAATCCAACCGCATCTGGATCGCCGGGCGTCCGCTCGAGGAATGGCTCGACGCCGACGTCGGGAGTAGTCGCTGCTGCTCGGTGTGCGGCGACTCCCCGTGCCGGACAGTCGCAGTCGGGCAGGACACGTTCGAGGAGATTCCCGAACGGCTCGTTGTCAGAGCAGCGCTGATCGCTGCGGCGAGCCTGCTCGGCGATTCCGGCAATCCCTGACGACCGGAACGGAACAGCGACGTCCGACGGGAAATGCAGGTTTCACTCGTCTCCGGCCGCGGAAACAGCGTCGGAGCGGCGTTCGAGGAGCACGGTGTCGCGCCAGACGCCGGCCAGCTTGCCGATGCGTTCGCGCACCCCGACGGTGCGAAAACCCGCCGAATGGTGCAGTGCCAGGCTGGCGCGGTTCTCCGGGAAGATCGAAGTCTGCAACGTCCACAACCCCGCCCGATCGGCAGCGATGACCTGGGTGCGCAACAGGGCCTTGCCGACGCCACGCCCGCGCATGCCGTCGGCGACATACACCGAATTCTCGACCACCCCGCGATAGCACTCGCGGTTCGACACCGGGCTCAACGTTGCCCAGCCGACCACCTGTCCGTCGATCTCGGCGACCCAGCGATGTTCGGGGAGCCACTGGTCGTCGAGCACCTCGCGATCCGGGACCTCGGTGGTGAACGTGGCGGTGCCGGTGGCGATGCCCTCGGCGTAGATGCGGCGCACCGCCTCCCAATCGCCGTCGTGGAGTCGACGCACGGTCACATCCGCGGGAACGTCCTCGGGGCAGCACGGCCGAACGGTGAGTACCCCCATGACCGCGTCGGCGGCACTCGGTAGGTCGCTGCAGCAGTTCGGGTTGACCATCACCACGGTGCTGGTGCCGTGTTTGCCGGTGGTGACGAATCCGACGTCGGCAAGCTTGCGGACGTGGTGGGAGATGGTGGGCTGACCGATCCCGAGAGTCTCCGCGAGGTCGCCGATGGTGATGCCGGTCGGGCTGGCGGCGACGTGATGCAGGAGCCGCACCCGGGTCGGTTCGGCCAGGCAGGCGAACCATCCGGCGTAGGTGGCCGCATCTTCGGGGCTCAGGGCATCGATCTCCACCCCCGGTCCGGAGGCAGTCCTGGGGGGCACGCCGAGTGAGGTCATGACCCCACTATATCGATTGGCATCGATGGTTGCATTCATCGATGAGTATCGATACTCTGTGCTGAGCTTGGATCGATAACCATCGATGAAAGGATCGGTCATGAACACCTTGCCCGTCGTCGTGGTAGGAGCCGGGCCGGCGGGCCTGGCGGCCGCCGCTCACCTCCTCGAACGCGGCCTCGAGCCGCTGGTGCTCGAACGCGGCCTCACCGCCGGAGCTGCCGTGGCGCAGTGGAACCACGTACGCACGTTCTCCCGCTGGGCCGAACTGATCGACCCCGCCGCCCGCCGCGTCCTCGACGCCACCGGCTGGAACGCCCCCGACGACAATGCCTTCCCCACCGGCCAGGACTGGGTACGCCACTATCTCGCGCCCCTGGCCACCGCCCTCGGCGAGTCGGTGTCACTGGATAGCGAGGTCGTCGGAGTGGCCCGCCGCGGACGCGACCGCGTGGTCGACGACGGCCGCGACACCGAACCACTGTCGGTGCACGTCCGGCACAGCGACGGCACCGAAACCCGTGTGCTCGCCCGCGCCGTCATCGATGCTTCCGGCACCTGGCGCACCCCCAATCCGCTCGGCGGCGAAGGGTTGCCGGCCCTGGGCGAGCACGCCGCGGCCGAGAAGATCACCTATTACGTCCCGGACCTCGACGTGGCCGCGGTGCGCCTCCGCTATGCGGGTCGGCACACCGTGATCGCCGGTAGCGGCCACTCGGCCCTCAACGCGATCGTGGCGCTGGCCGAACTCGCCCGCACCGCTCCCGGTACCCGCCTGACCTGGGTGCTGCGTCGCGGGGAGGTCGGCACCACCTTCGGCGGCGGCCAGGACGATCAGCTGCCCGCCCGGGGCGCTCTCGGATTGCGGGCCAAGCGTGCCGTGGACGCCGGGCTGCTCGAGGTGGTCACCGGGTTCCGCACCGCCGCCGTCGAGCCCACCCCCGGTGGGCAGATCGCGCTGGTCTCCGATGCCGGTGCCCGGATCGACGCAGTGGACGAGATCATCGCCTCCACCGGGTTCCGCCCCGACCTGTCGTGGCTGTCGGAGATCCGGCTCGATCTCGATCCGGTACTGCAGGCCCCGACCGCACTCGCTCCGCTCATCGACCCGAACGTGCACTCCTGCGGCACCGTCTACCCTCACGGGGTCGCCGAGCTCACCCACCCCGAACCCGGGTTCTACGTGGTCGGCATGAAGAGTTACGGCCGGGCTCCGACATTCCTGGCGATGACCGGCTACGAGCAGGTCCGCAGCATCGCCGCGGCCCTGGCCGGCGACCACGACGCCGCGACCCGCGTCGAGCTGACCCTGCCCGAGACCGGGGTGTGCGGCGGCGCCGGAGTGTTCGACGCCCCCGCCGCCGCCGACGCCGGTGGGTGCGGTGGCGGCGCAGAGCCGGAGTTGGTCACCCTCTCGGCCGGCACCGACTG
>NZ_JAUZMZ010000076.1:0-22944 GCF_036327435.1 Rhodococcus chondri
GTACTTGAGCAGCGTCGCGAGGAGCACGTCGCGCATGCTGCTCAACGAGTCGTGACTCGATTTCAGCACCGTCGCGGCACGGGCCGCGTCGATGACCTCGGAGATCGACGGGCTCTTGCGCAGCGGGAGTTCCCGGAGTGTGCCGGACAGTTCGACGATCTGCGCCGCGGTGTCGGGGCACACCTCCGGAGCGCGGGCGGTCACGATTTCTCGCTCACGGTCCGCTGTCGGATATCCGACGTGGTAGTGCAGGCAGCGTCGTTTGAGTGCGGGTGAGAGCTCTCTGGTGTCGTTGGAGGTCAGGATCACCCACGGAGTCGAGCGGGCCGTGAAGGTGCCCACCTCGGGAATCGTGACCTGCCGTTCGGCGAGCACTTCGAGGAGCAGGGCTTCCATGGACTCCTCGGTGCGATCGACCTCGTCGACGAGCAGCACCACCGGATCGGGTGAGAGTACGGCCTCGAGTAACGGTCGCACCGCCAGGAACTTTTCGGAGTAGAGACCGAAGTCCTGGTCGGCCAGGAACCGCGAGGCATCGGCGATGTCCACGTGCCCGGCGAGCAGTTCGCCGATGCGGCCGCGCAGCATCTGCACGTGCAGCAACTGTTTGGCGTAGTCCCACTCGTAGAGTGCGCGACTGTCGTCGAGTCCCTCGTAGCACTGCAACCGCACCAGTTTGCGGCCGCCGACCGCGGCCAGCGCCTTCGCGAGTTCGGTCTTGCCCACCCCGGCCGGCCCCTCGAGCAGCAGCGGCCGCTCGAGTGCCGTCGCGAGATGCACGACGGTCGCGAATTCGTCGTCGGCAATGTAGTCGTGGCTGTGCAGCGCCTCTTTCAGTGCGGCGCCGGTGGCGAACGGGGTCATCGCGGGCCCTTCTGTCGCGGTGGCTGGACGGCGGCCCGGGGCGAGGGGCAGGGGACCGCCCGCCCCGGGCCGCAGGTTTCTCAGTAGGAGCTGTTGATGCAGTGATCGACGACGGGGATCATCGACTCCACCGTGACCTCGCGCGGGTTGCCCGGGGTGCACCAGTCGCCCTGAATATGCTCCGAGATGGCTCGCACGGTCTTCTCGTCACCGGGGATGACGTCGCCGCGTCCCGCATATTTGCCGGTGTTCATCCGGTTCTTGTCGTACGAGTCGGTGCGGACCTGCCCGAAGTTGTCGGGAATGCCCACGTCCTTGGCGAGCCGGATCGCGGCGTCGACCGCGGCGTCGGCGGCCTGCACCGTGGTCATGTTGCGAGTGTCGACGCCCATCGCCGTCGCGATCCGTGCGTAGTGCTCGTAGCGCGACGGGAGGTTGTACTCCCACACGCGGGGCAACGCGATCGCGTTGTTGAGACCGTGGTGGCTGTCGAAGAAGGCCGACGTGGCATGTGAAATCGAGTGCACGATGCCCAGACCACCCGAATTGAACGCCTGCGCAGCGATGTACTGGGCGTTCATCATCCCCTCACGGGCCTTCAGGTTGCGCGGCTCGAATACCGCCTCGCGCAAGTGTTTCGCGACGAGCTCGATCGAATACAGGGCATTACCGAGGGACGGCGCGAAGTCCAGTCGCGAGACGTAGGGCTCGGAGCCGTGCGCGAGAACGTCGAATCCGCAGTATGCGGTGAAGTGCTGAGGGCAGGTGTAGTACAACAGCGGATCGTCGATCGCGAGCGTCACGATCGTCGCTTCGTCGAATCCGACCCACTTGTGCGGGTGGTCCATGTCGGAGGTGTCGGTGATGACATACGCCCACGATGTTTCCGAACCGGTACCGGCCGTGGTCGAGACGGCGATGTGCGGTGGGTTCTCCTTGTTCGTGGACTTGGCGAACCCTTCGAACTCGTTGATGTTGCGGCCGTCGTGCGCGATGACGACGCGGGCACCCTTCGCCGCGTCGTGACTCGAGCCGCCGCCGACGGAGATGATCGAGTCGCATTTCTCCTGCTTGTAGAGCGCGGCGGCTTCCATGACGTTGTAGTCCTTGGGATTGGACTCCACCTTGTCGAAGAGCACGACCTCGACACCCTGGTACTCGATCTTGCCGATGAGTTCGTCGATGATGCCGGAACCGCGCAGCCCGGTGGTCATCAGCAGTACGCGTCGGAACCCGAGATTCTTGGCTTCGACACCGATGATGTCGTGCGCGCCGACGCCCATCAGCGCGCGGGGGAACGGATGGAATTCCTTGATCGGGAAGTCCCAGATCTGATTGAGCTCGATCGCCATCGTCTCTCCTCGGTCGATTCCGGCTGTGATGTACATCTCGTTCGGAATCCACACTGGGTCAAGGTCACCGCACCGGGAAGGGCCGCGGCGCGGAACCGTACGGTTACCGGGACGAAGCCGTCCGATCGAGCGCGCCGCACCTGCCCGACCGGGTAGGTGCCGATCCCACCAACCGGGAGGCCGCCGGTGCCGCGCCGCCCCGTCCCGGTACCGTTTTCCTTGTCGGCTCCCGGGACCTGCCACTGAACTAGAACATGTTCTAGAATGGTTGGGGCCGGTAATCCCGATCGGCGACCGCACCGCAAGTTCGAATGCCAAAGCTCGAAGGCCCAAAGCTCGAAGGCACTGCCTGCACGACGAAAGGACGACACCCCCATGACGACAGTCGAGGTGCCGCACGGCTCACGCTCGGTGGTTCTCACCGTTTCCGCCGTCATCGAGGAGACGTCCGACGCGCGCTCACTCGTCTTCGAGGTTCCCACCGAACTGCAGGACAAATTCGCGTACAAGCCCGGGCAGTTCCTGACGCTGCGCATCCCCAGCGACCGGACGGGTTCGGTCGCGCGCTGCTACTCGCTCGCGAGTTCCCCCTACACCGACAGCGCCCCGAAGATCACCGTCAAGCGCACCGTGGAGGGCTACGGCTCGAACTGGCTGTGCGACAAGGTCGCCTCCGGAGACACCCTCGAGGTGCTCCCGCCGTCCGGCGTGTTCACACCGAAGTCCTACGACCACGACTTCCTGCTCCTGGGCGCCGGGTCGGGCATCACCCCGGTCATCTCGATCCTCAAGTCGGCTCTCACCGAGGGCTCCGGCAAGGTCGTGCTCCTCTACGCCAACCGGGACGAATCGTCGGTCATCTTCGCCGAGGAACTGCGTGCCCTCGCGGAGAAGTACCCGACGCGGCTGACCGTCGTGCACTGGCTCGAATCGGTGCAGGGTCTGCCCGCGCCCGAACAACTCGCCACCCTCGTGGCGCCGTATACGAGCCATGAGGCCTTCATGTGCGGCCCCGGGCCGTTCATGGACGCCGTACACCGGGCGCTGCAGAGTGCGGGCATGCCCCGCACCCAGGTGCACGCGGAGGTGTTCAACTCCCTCTCGGGCGATCCGTTCGCCGATGTCGCTCCCGTCGAGCTCAGCGAGGAGGACGCCGCCGACGCCGCGACCGTCGAGGTCGAGCTGGACGGTGAGACCCACACCCTCTCGTGGCCGCGCAAGCAGACCCTCGTCGACATCATGCTCGCGAAGGGCCTCGACGTTCCGTACTCGTGCCAGGAGGGTGAGTGCGGCTCCTGCGCCTGCACCGTCCTCGAGGGCAAGGTCGAGATGGAGCACTGCGATGTCCTCGACCCCGAGGACATCGAGGCCGGGTACATCCTGGGATGCCAGGCCCGTCCGGTGACGGACAACCTCAAGATCGAGTTCTGACCGGAGTTCCGGCTACGCGATCTCAGCGCAGCGCACGCAGCCGAGCCCTCTCCTCCGCGTCCAGGTGCTCGGTCGCATAACTCAACGCCGTTCGTCCCATCGCCGCCGCATGGCTGTCGAGGAATGCGACGAGCGTCGCCCTGTCGATGCGTTTACCGACCTCACGCAGCATCCAGCCCGCCGCCTTCTGGATGAGGTCACGACGGTCGTCGAGCACCTTCGACACCGTCGTCAGCGTCGGCTCCGGGTCGCCCTGTTTCACGAACGCGAACGTCGCGAGCAGAGCCGCCCGGCGCCGCCACAGGTCCGGGTCGGCGGCGAGGTCGTCCAGCAGCTCACGGTCGCCGGAACCGCAGACGAGCCACCGTCCGAGAATATGGTCGGACGAGGCATCCACGAGATCCCAGTTGTTCACCCGGCCGGCTCGCAGCGCGTGCAGGTAGAGCTCGACGATTCGCCCGCGCGCTTCCGGGTTCCGGCCGAAGCGGTCGACGAGGATCAGCAGGCCTGCCAGGCGATGCTCGTGTACCGGCGAATTCAGCAGTGCCCGGGCTTCCGCGAGGGGAAGGGCCCTGAAGCGCCGGACGACGGCGCGGGTCTGCGGCACCCGCAAGCCGAGGAAGACGTCGCCCTCGCCGTACTCGCCGGGTCCGGTCTTGAAGAACCGCCCGAGCCGCGCGGCTGCCTCCGGGTCCGCCGCCGCGTCCAGCGCGGCCCGTACGTCACCTGCTCCGAGGTCGTTGCCGGGTTTGAGGTCGTCGTCGGTCACGAGCACCGACATTACGGCCGCGCAGGCTCCGGTACCTCCGCGAGTTGCGCCGGCCCCGTCTTCGGTGCACGCAGCAACAGACCGGCCCCGGCGAGCAGCGCGAGCACGCCGACGGCCACCCCGTAGCCGACCGCGGTCGCCGTGAGTCCGAACGCGGACGCGGCCGCTCCGGCGACCATGGCGGGCACCGAGAAGGCCAGATAGCAGACCACGAAGGTCGTGGCGAAGATGCGACCGCGTTCGTGTGGCCGCCCCAATCCGCCGATGACGCTCATCGCTCCCAGGAACGTCGCGCCCCACCCGAATCCCGCGAGGGCGGTGCCCGCGAAGTACACCGCGATCCCACCGCCGAGCACTGCGGCCACCACCGCCGCGACACCGGTAGCAAGCACCACCACACCCGCGATCACGACCCGATGCGGCGTCCGGCCACGCATCGCCACCGCCGCGAGGGAACCCGCCGCGAACAGCGCGAAGATCGCGAGACCGGCGACGAGATGATTGTCGACGCCGAACACCGAACGCACGATCGACGGCCCCAGCGACATGTACAGCCCGCCGAGGGCCCACGCCGACATCAGGCACGGAAGAATCAGCACGTACGGCGCCCGCACCTCGCGCGGCACCGACGCGCTCGGCAGCAGGCTGCGCCATGCGTGCCGGCTCGATTCGAAGCCCACCGCCGGTGACGTTTCCGGAACGAAGAACAGTGCGACGAGGAGTACCACCGCGAGCACCGCGACGAGCGCGTAGACCAGGACGGTGGGGAACGGCGCGAATTGCACCAGAAGCCCGGCGCCGGCCGCGCCCAGCGCCAGTCCCAGCGACGGCGCAACACTGTTGACGAGGGAACCTGTCTTCGGGTTCGGTTGCAGATCGATCACTGCGGCGCTCAATGCCCCGGTCGCCGCACCCACCGCGAGACCTTGGAGGATCCGTGCGACGAGGAGCCAGGTAACGCTGTCGGAAACGATGAACGTCACCATGCTCGCGAGCAGTATCAGCAGCGACGCGGCGACGACAGGGCGCCGGCCGACATGGTCGGAGAGCGCACCGACGGTGAGCAACGTGGCGAGCAGGGCCAGAACGTACACCGCGAAGACCGTGGTCAGCATCGCCGGTGAGAATCCCCATTGCTCCTGGTAGACGGGATAGAGCGGCGATGGCGCCGAGGACGAGGAAGTGAGCGCGAACACCCCCACGCCGACCACTCCGAAACCGAACCGGCGGGAGAGATCACCCGAACGGGAACCATCAGGGGGTGAGGCGGGCGACACTGTGGAACCTCCGACGGCAGGACTCGTACGGCAGCACACGATCGAGAGCTTGCCGCCTATGGGTGGAACGCTACCGTCGGCGCAACGTCGTTCGCATAGCGAAATATTCCGTAGGTCACGGTTTGCCGCACAACACCCCCGATGACCTGCGGAAGCTTTACCGGACCGCAACGAGCCGAATGTTGACCGGCCGGTCGATCAGTTCTATACCGAGAGGAGAACAACAATCCGTCCCAAGGAGGCCGACATGTTCTCCGACAGCCGAATGCAAGACTATGTGGCAGTTGTCCTCGGCGCCTTCGCCGCCCTGTCACCGCTGTGGCTGAACACCAATGAGGTAGCCACGTGGTCGCTCGTCGTGCTCGGCGTACTGGTCGCCCTGTGCGGCATCGTCCAGAGCGTCCGGCCCACAATGGCCGCCGCCGACTACGCAATGGGTCTCTTCGGTGTGCTGTTGTTCCTGTCCCCCTGGGTCATGGACTACACCGCATACAACGGCGCATCCTGGACAGCGTGGGTCGTCGGGGTACTCACGGTGGTCGTCGCCGTCGCGGCACTGCCGGCCATGAACACCCGGATGCACGGAGGCGGTTTGGCAACCCATCACTGATCCAGCGCTGAGCCGCACAACCACAACCCGGCCGCGGCGCGCGGGCCCTCCGGCCCTCGCGCCGCCCGATACTGGAGGAGGCCGACGGTGAGCGCCCGGGGAACCCGATCGAACCACCTGCCGAAACGCGACAGCGCAGCACGGAGTCACATCCTCGACGCTGCCGAAGTGCTCTTCGCACGGCACGGTTTCGATGCCACGCCCACGGCAGCGATCGCTACTGCCGCGCAGGTCCCGAAGGGACTCATCTTCTATTACTTTCCCACCAAGGCCGCGATCCTCGAGGCACTCATCTCCGAACGCTGCCCCGTCGACCCTCTTGCGGATCTCACCGCCCTCGTCGCTCCCGGGGACCCGGCCACCAGCCTCGTCAACCTCGACAACGCACTGAACCTGTGCGATCACGATTCGTCGGTGCTGCGGGTGATCATCTGGCGCGAGGCCGAGACGCACCCCGGGGCCCGCACCCGGCTGCGGATGCTCCGCAGCTACCTCCGCGATGCGACGGTCCGGGTGCTGCAGGCAAGCGTGCCGGGTCCGGTGTCGCCGAACGCCCTGCGCGCCGCAGCGGCGACATGGGTGTCGGCGATGTTCTCGGCGGCCGCCACCGACCGCTGGTTCGACCTCGACGGGCTGCCGCGTTCCCGCGAAGAACTCCGCAATGTCGCGCGCCTGGTCGCTGCCGGTCTGAGTGGGATAACGTCCCTGGCTTTGTCCTGACAGCGTCCTGCCGGCCCCTGTCCCGGCAGTGCGGTGGTGCCGGCTCAGCCGACGCGGTGCTGCCCCGCGAGCAGTTCTCGTCCGGCGGCGAACGCGCCGGCCCCGGCAGGCAGAGCGCCGCGTTCGCCGCTCAGGTACACCTCTACCCGCCCTGATCCCCCGGAGCGGCCGGCACCCCGGCCATCGAGTTCGGCGATACGGCGCAGCGTCTGCCGGGCCACCGCCTCCGCACTGTCGAACAGTCGCACGCCCGCAGGCAGCCGGGCAGCGATCGTATCGGCCACGAGCGGGTAGTGCGTGCAGCCGAGGACGATGCCGTCGACGTCGTCGGGGGTATGTGCGGCCGCGGCTGCGATCGCTTCGGCGGCACCGGACCGGTCGCCGCGGTCGATGGCATCGGCGAGCCCGTGACAGGCAACACCCACGACCTCGCTGCCGTTCGCGAATCTCTCGATCAGATCCGCCTGGTAGCGACTTGCGGTGGTGGCGGCGGTGGCCCAGATCGCCACCGACCTGCACTCCGCAGCGGCGGGTTTGATCGCGGGTACCGTCCCGACGACGGGAATGCCGTCGCCGAGGTCGGCACGAACCTCGTCGAGCGCGATGACCGACGCCGTGTTGCACGGCAGCACCACCACATCGGCGCCGCGATCGACCGCACGCCGCGCGGTGCTCACGACACGGTCGACCACCCAGTCGGCGGATTTGGGACCCCACGGGGCGCCCAGCGGGTCCATCGACAACATGAGGTCGAGGTCGGGACGCAACCGGCGCAACCACGCGGACGTGGGCAGCAGCCCGAAACCCGAGTCGATGAGCGCAACGATCACCCTACGAATCTAGCCTGTGCCCGTGACAGTGCCCCGAGTGGTGCACCGCTCCGGGAGCGAAAACTCACGCCGTGGCGGCCAGCAGCTCCTCGATGGGCACCCCGGCCGCGACCTTCATGCGATTTTTCATCACCTGGGCGGGCATCCCGCCACCGACGACACCGACGAGCCGTCCGTCGCGCTCGTAGTAGGCGAGGAACTTGCGTCCGTCGTCGCGGACGATGTGCACCGTGTCGCCGGGCGCGACCGCGCCGAGACCCTGAATCTTGATCTCGTACTGGTCGCTCCAGAAGTACGGCACCTGAGCGACACGATCCGCCTCGCCCGTGACCAGTGCCTTCGCCAGCACCGAAGCCTGTTCCCCCGCGTTGGTCCAGTGCTCGACGCGCTTGCGGCCGCCGTCCGGGAGCTGCCACGAGGCGACGTCCCCGACCGCCCACACGTGCGACGCCGACGTGCGGCCCACCGCGTCGCAGACCACGCCGTTGTCGAGTTCGATCCCGGAACCGTCGAGCCACTCGGTGACCGGGACCGACCCGATACCGAGAACCACCAGATCGACCTCGATCTCGGTCCCGTCGTCGAGGACCGCGGAGGTGACCCGGCCGGCGCCGCGCAGCTCGGTGAGTCCTACCCCGGCACGCACGTCGACCCCCTCGGCGGTGTGCAGCCGGGCCACCAGGGATCCGACCTCCGGTCCGAGCACCGAGGCGAGCGGGGTGGGCTGCGGTTCGAGGAGAACGACGTCCACATCCCGGGCCCGCAGACTCGCGGCGACCTCGCAGCCGATGAAGCCGGCGCCGACGACCAGCGCCCGCGCGCCGGGCGCGATCGCGGCACGCAACGCGCGACTGTCGTCCCTGGACCGCAGTACGTGGACGCCCGCCAGCTCGGCCGTGCCGGGAATGCGACGGGGACGCAGGCCCGTGGCAATGATCAGTTCGTCGTACCCCACGTCCGTGCCGTCGGTGAGGCACACGGTCCGGGCGGCGGTGTCGACGGACCGCGCCGCCGCCCCCAGTCTCAGGTCGATGCGTTGCTCGTCGAAGAATTCGCGAGGACGCAGTGTGGTCTCGTCTCGTTCGCCGCGGATCACGTCCTTGGACAGCGGCGGGCGGTCGTACGGCAGGTGCGCCTCGTCGCCGAGCAGCACGATCTCCCCCTCGAACCCTGCACGACGCAGTTCCTCCGCGCTCCGTACACCGGCGAGACCGGCTCCGACAACTACGACTCGATCGAATGCCACTGATTCATCCTCCTGCTCGCGTGACCCGTGCCACGCCCGTGCGCATCCAGCCTTCATACCAAATGCGGACTCGGGAGAACAGGGCGCCGATCTTGTGTACCTGCGCGGCGCGACACATCCGCCGCCGAGAATAATTAGAGTCGACAGCAACGCGCAGATCTCCACACGCGACCGGCACGGCGACCGAGGAGCACTCATGACCAGCGACAGCGGCGCAGGACTCAGCCGCGTACATTTCGGAACCGGCGCGTCTCCGGGACCGATCGACACCCAGGGACGCACCATCATCGCGGACGCGGTGGTCGCCAAGATCGCCGGACTCGCCACCCGCGAGATCAGCGGCGTCTTCGATGTCGGAGCCGGAACCGCCCGCGTGGTCGGCGCTCTGCGCGACCGCATCCCCGGTGCCCGCATCAACCACGGGCAGGGCGTGGCCGTGGAAGTCGGCGAGAAGCAGGCCGCGATCGACATCGGGATCGTCGCCGAATACGGCGTCGCACTGCACGAGTTGGCCGTGGCCATCCGTCACAACGTCATCACCGCTGTCGAGCGGATGACCGGGCTCGAGGTCACCGAAGTCAACATCACCGTTTTCGACGTCGTCCTGCCCGACGAGGCGCTCCCCGCCGACGACCTCAAGCCGCGCGTGCAGTGACCATGTCTCCCGACGCGATCGTTCCGGAGCGCGACTCGTCGGCCGATCCCGGGCCGGATCCGGTCGACGTGGTCGCCGCGGCCGTGCTCGGCACCGTCGGCGTGGCGGCCTTGCACGGCGGTGATTTCGGAGAGATCGCCACTTATCTCCCGGGCCGGCGGGTGAACGGGATCCGTATCGGCTCCGAGAGTTGCGCGGTCCATATCACCGCCGAATACCCCGCCGACCTGATCGCAGTCGCCGACGCGGTGCGCGCCCGTGTCGAACCTCTCGTCGGCATGCCCGTGCATGTGACCATCGAAGATCTGCAAGATCCTCGGCAATCCGATCGGAAACAGGTGGCACCGTGAACCCCAATCCCACCAGCAACACCGTCGTCGGTCTCATCGCCGGATTGCTGCTCGCCCTCGCGGGCATCTTCGGCGGCTTCAGCGGCCTGCTGTTCGCGCTGCTCCTGGGCGCTCTCGGCGCGGCGATCGGCGCACATCGAGACGGAATCCTCGACCTCGGCGCGCTGTTGCGGAGCCGGGGCCGTGGCTGAAACAGCCCCACCGGCCCGCCCGGTGGGGGCGCCCGAATCGGTGCCGGAGGCCGACGTCGTCGGGCACCGGGGCGTGCTCACCATCAAGGACCGCGCGATCGAGCGGATCGCTTCCGCCGCGGCCCTGCAGGTTCCCGGCGTGGTCCGGCAGAGCGGCAACCTGAGCCTGCTCACCGGCCGGGAGTTGCCGCGGGCCGATGTGACCACGGGAGGCGGTGCCGTCGCGGTCAACCTGTATATCGCAGCCGAATGGCCGTACGACGCCGCCGCCCTGACCCGCCGGGTGCACGACGCCGTCGCCCGCGGTCTGCACGAGTACACCGGGTTGTCGGTGCACGAGCTGAATGTCGTCGTCGCGGCCACGGTGCCCGCCGGGCCGGACGTTCCCGCCGAGCAGTCGGTGCCCGTCGAATATCTCGAGTCGGACATCGTCGCCTCCCGCACCGTGCCCCGCTCCGAAGTGCCCGTGGTCGCGCCCCTGCCACCGCTCGCCACACCCGCTGCCGCCCCGGCTGCCGCGCTCATCGCAGTCGCGTCGCTGGGTCTCGCGTTCGTGGCCGCGCGGGAGCTGCTCATCGTGCGCGGCACCTACGGCGGCGCGCCGTGGCTGCGGAACTCGTTCGAGTGGTTCGGCCGGCTGCACTGGCAGCCCTGGATCGCTCCGGTCGCGGCGATGCTGGTGCTGCTCGGGTTCGCTGCGCTGGCCGTGGCCCTCAAACCCCGGCGCCGCACCCATCTGCCGCTGCGCGTCGCCGGCCCGGTACCGACCGTGTGGATGAGGCGTACCGATCTCGCGCGCATGTGCAGTGCCCACGCGACTGCATTGACGGGGGTGCACACCGCCCGCACCGTCGTGGACCGGCGCCGCGCGGTCGTGGACATCGTGGCCGCCGAGGATGCGTCGGGCGCCGAACTCACTGCCGCGGTGCGTGACGAGGGCGAACCGAATCTCGCGCTGCTGGCCGAGCCGCTTCCCCTCGTCGTGAAGATCGCCCGCGCCCGGGTCCGGGCGGACTCGACCGAATCGGGGGGAATCCGCCGGTGAAACTCCGTTCCGTCCTCGTCAACAGATTCATAGCGTTCGCGGTGGGGGCCGCGCTGCTCGGGGCGGGGGCATTCTCCCTCGCGTGGGTGTGGCAGGTGCCCTTCGCCCGCGCATGGCTGGCTCGGCTCGACCGGCCGCGTGTGATGGATGTGCCGGATCAACCGTGGTGGACGGCGGCGCTGTGGACGGCTTTCGCCACGGGCCTGACCATCGGGATCGTCCTGCTCGTGGTGAACCTGTCGCGGCGGCGAACCTCCACCGTGCAGTTGTACGACGAGGTCACCGACGCCACGCTCGCTGTCGAACTCGGCCCGGTCGCGGACGGTGTGGCGGGGGAACTCGCCGGGCTTCCCGGGGTCCGGTCGGCGCGTGGGCGCGCGGTCGTGGAACGGCACCTGCCGACGTTGTCGGTGATCGTCCACGCCGAACCGGGGCTCGACGTCGCCGAATTCACGGCGCGCGCCGAGGAAACCGCGCAGCGCGCCGCGGGGGCGCTCGGCGGCGCTCCGGTGGCGACCCAGGTGCTTCTGCATCTCGATCCGGCAGGCGAGATGCACTGAGGAACTTCCCGAGCCCTGCGTGAGACGCCGGTCCGTTCTGCCGGTGAAACGCCGAACGGCGCCCACTCCCGAAGGAGTGGGCGCCGCAGGCGACAGGTGAAACTAGATCACTTGTTGATCTTCGTGACGCGACCGGCGCCGACGGTGCGGCCACCCTCGCGGATCGCGAAGCGGAGGCCCTCGTCCATGGCGACCGGCTGGATCAGCTTGACGGACATCTCGGTGTTGTCACCGGGCATGACCATCTCGGTGCCCTCGGGAAGGGTCACAACGCCCGTCACGTCCGTGGTACGGAAGTAGAACTGCGGACGGTAGTTGTTGAAGAACGGCGTGTGACGGCCGCCTTCGTCCTTCGACAGGATGTAGGCGTTGCCCTCGAACTCCGTGTGCGGAGTCGTGGTGCCCGGCTTGACGACGACCTGGCCACGCTCGACGTCGTCGCGCTTGAGGCCACGAACCAGCAGACCGACGTTGTCGCCCGCCTGGCCCTGGTCGAGGAGCTTGCGGAACATTTCGATGCCCGTGATGGTGGTCTTGGTGACACCTTCGCGGATGCCGACGATCTCGACTTCCTCGTTCACGTTGACCACGCCACGCTCGATACGACCGGTGACGACCGTGCCACGACCGGTGATCGTGAAGACGTCCTCGATCGGCATGAGGAACGGCAGGTCGGTCTCACGGACCGGATCCGGGATGGAGTCGTCGACGGCCTGCATGAGGTCGACGATCGACTGAACCCACTTCTCGTCACCCTCGAGGGCCTTGAGAGCGGAGATCGGGATGACCGGAGCGTTCTCGTCGAACTCCTGCGAAGCGAGGAGCTCGCGGACCTCCATCTCGACGAGCTCGAGGATTTCCTCGTCGTCGACCATGTCGGCCTTGTTCAGCGCCACGAGGATGTAGGGCACACCGACCTGACGGGCGAGCAGCACGTGCTCACGCGTCTGCGGCATCGGGCCGTCGGTAGCGGCCACGACCAGGATTGCGCCGTCCATCTGGGCAGCGCCGGTGATCATGTTCTTGATGTAGTCGGCGTGACCCGGGGCGTCGACGTGCGCGTAGTGCCGCTTCTCGGTCTGGTACTCGACGTGGGAGATGTTGATCGTGATACCACGAGCCTTCTCCTCCGGCGCCTTGTCGATCTGATCGAAAGCGAAGCTCTCGTTCAGGTCGGGGAACTTGTCGGCCAGCACCTTGGTGATCGCAGCCGTGGTGGTGGTCTTGCCGTGGTCGACGTGACCGATGGTGCCGATGTTCACGTGCGGCTTGGTCCGCTCGAACTTCGCCTTCGCCACTGGATGTCCTCCTGGACTGTTGTTGCGTGCAGTATGCAGCAGTGCGGTTTTGTATTACTTGGTCGTGCAGGTGACCGAGGGATAACCCGAAGGCTACTCGCCGGTCGCCTTGGCGATGATTTCCTTCGAGACGTTCGACGGAACCTCTGCGTAGGAATCGAACACCATGGAGAAGTTCGCGCGGCCCTGGGTCTTCGACCGCAGGTCCCCGATGTAACCGAACATCTCCGAGAGCGGAACCAGCGCCTTCACGACACGGGCACCACTGCGTTCCTCCATGGCCTGGATCTGGCCACGGCGGGAGTTGAGGTCGCCGATCACTTCACCCATGTAGTCCTCGGGCGTGGTGACCTCGACAGCCATGATGGGCTCGAGGATCACCGGAGCAGCCTTGCGAGCCGCTTCCTTGAGCGCCTGCGAACCGGCGATCTTGAATGCCATTTCGGACGAGTCGACGTCGTGGTACGCGCCGTCGAGGAGCGTGACCTTGACGTTCACCAGCTGGTAGCCGGCGAGCACGCCGTACTGCATCGCGTCCTGCGCACCGGCGTCGACCGACGGGATGTACTCGCGCGGCACACGGCCACCGGTGACCTTGTTCTCGAATTCGTAGGTCGCGCCGTCCTCGCCCCGGAAGGGCTCGAGGGCGATGATGACCTTCGCGAACTGGCCGGAACCACCGGTCTGCTTCTTGTGCGTGAACTCGAGCTTCTCGACCTTCTTGGTGATGGTCTCGCGGTACGCAACCTGCGGCTTGCCGACGTTGGCCTCGACCTTGAACTCGCGGCGCATGCGGTCGACCAGGATGTCGAGGTGGAGCTCGCCCATGCCGCCGATGACGGTCTGGCCGGTCTCCTCGTCGAGCTCGACGGAGAATGTGGGGTCCTCTTCGGCGAGCTTCTGGATCGCGGTGCCCAGCTTCTCCTGGTCGGACTTGGTCTTGGGCTCGATGGAGACCTGGATGACCGGGTCCGGGAACGTCATCGACTCGAGGACGATCGGGTTCGCCTGGTCGCACAGGGTGTCGCCGGTCGTGGTGTCCTTCAGGCCGATCATCGCGTAGATGTGGCCCGCGACGGCCTCGTCGACCGGGTTCTCCTTGTTGGCGTGCATCTGGAACAGCTTGCCGATGCGTTCCTTCTTGCCCTTGGTGGCATTGAGCACCTGCTGGCCCGGATCGAGACGACCGGAGTAGACGCGCACGAAGGTCAGCTTGCCGAAGAACGGGTGCGCAGCGATCTTGAAGGCGAGCGCGGAGAACGGCTCTTCCTTGCTCGGCTTGCGCGTGAGGTCGACTTCCTCGTCGTTCAGCTTGTGGCCGTGGACCTCACCGATGTCGAGCGGGTTCGGGAGGTAGTCGATGACGGCGTCGAGCATGGGCTGGATGCCCTTGTTCTTGAACGCCGAGCCGCACAGCACCGGGTAGAGCTCGGAGGCGACGGTCAGCTTGCGGATCGCGCCCTTGATCTCGGCGATGGTCAGCTCTTCGCCACCGAAGTACTTCTCCATGAGCTCTTCGTCGGACTCGGCGACCGTCTCGAGCAGCTTCTCGCGGTACTCGGCAGCCTTGTCGGCGAGATCGGCGGGGATCTCCTCGACGGTGGCCGGGGTGCCGGTCTCGACGGTGCCACGCCAGGTGTAGGCCTTCATCTCGACGAGATCGACGACGCCGTCGAAGGCATCCTCGGCACCGATCGGGAGCTGGAGGACCAGCGGCTTGGCGCCGAGACGGTCGATGATGGTCTGCACGGTGAAGTAGAAGTCCGCGCCCATCTTGTCCATCTTGTTGACGAAGCAGATGCGGGGAACGTCGTACTTGGCAGCCTGGCGCCAGACCTGCTCGGACTGCGGCTCGACGCCTTCCTTGCCGTCGAACACGGCGACCGCGCCGTCGAGGACGCGCAGGGACCGCTCGACCTCGACCGTGAAATCGACGTGGCCGGGCGTGTCGATGATGTTGATCTGGTTGTTGTTCCAGAAGCAGGTCACCGCGGCGGAGGTGATGGTGATGCCGCGTTCCTTCTCCTGCTCCATCCAGTCGGTGGTCGAGGCACCGTCGTGGGTCTCACCGATCTTGTAATTCACACCGGTGTAGAAGAGGATGCGCTCGGTGGTCGTGGTCTTACCGGCATCGATGTGCGCCATGATGCCGATGTTGCGGACCTTGTTCAGGTCGGTCAGCACTTCCTGTGCCACAGGTAAACCCCGCTCGTAGCTAGTGTCGGTCCTTGGGTGCGGACCACAGTGTCTTGTGTTGTCAGCCGGCCTTTACGGGACCGACACAATTGTGCGAGCAGCCGACCGGGGGCCGGATACGGACCCCCGGACGGCCATGACTCACCAGCGGTAGTGCGCGACCGCCTTGTTGGCTTCAGCCATCTTGTGGGTGTCCTCGCGACGCTTCACAGATGCACCGAGACCGTTGCTCGCATCGAGAAGCTCGTTGGCCAGACGCTCGACCATGGTCTTCTCACGACGCTGCCGCGAGAAGGTGACCAGCCAGCGCAGCGCCAGGGTGGTGGAACGACCGGGGCGGACCTCGACCGGCACCTGGTAGGTGGCGCCACCGACGCGGCGGCTGCGGACCTCGAGGGCGGGCTTGACGTTGTCGAGCGCGCGCTTGAGGGTGACGACCGGGTCGGTGCCGGTCTTCTCGCGAGCCTGTTCGAGCGCCTGGTAGACGATGCGCTCGGCCGTGGACTTCTTGCCGTCCAGCAGGATCTTGTTGACCAGCTGGGTAACCAGCGGCGACCCGTAGACCGGGTCGGCGATCAGCGGACGCTTCGGAGCGGGACCTTTACGTGGCATCAGCCCTTCTCCTTCTTCGCTCCGTAGCGGCTACGGGCCTGCTTGCGGTTCTTGACACCCTGGGTGTCGAGCGAACCGCGGATGATCTTGTAGCGCACACCCGGGAGGTCCTTCACACGACCGCCGCGCACGAGCACCATCGAGTGCTCCTGCAGGTTGTGGCCCTCACCGGGGATGTATGCGGTGACCTCGACAGCACTGGTCAGGCGGACACGCGCGACCTTACGAAGAGCAGAGTTCGGCTTCTTCGGGGTGGTGGTGTACACGCGCGTGCACACACCGCGGCGCTGCGGGCTGCCCTTGAGCGCCGCGCTCTTGACCTTGACGGTCTTGTCGCGGCGGCCCTTACGGACCAGCTGATTGATGGTTGGCATTAACCGGCTTTCTCGTTGTCTGGAGCTGCTCACACGAGCAACATTGGCTGTTCTGAAATTAGGGATCCATCGGTTGGGGCAAGGAAGCAACTGCCCCGCACTCGCTCTCGTTTTGCACACGAGGTCGGGTGTGTCGCGTACCCCCACACAGGCAGCCGGTAACTCGCACCTGCAGATTTCTACAGACCGCGCGCACGGCACTACCTCGCATAGGCACACAGATCGGCCCGGGCATGCCGGACACGACCCATTACGATACCCGGCGGGCGCACACGAGGTCAAAGCGAGCATTCGGCCCGAAGGATCCGCCCCGCGAGGTGCGTCAACTGCTCAGGTTGAGGGTGAGCCGTGCCAACGTAGCAGCGGCCTCGCACGGGTCGGCACCCCCGGCGGTGTACTGCACCCACCAGCCGAAAATCCCCGTGGTGGACGCACCTGCGGAGATACCGCACGAAAGCGGGTCGCCGGGCCGGCGCATCTGCAGCGCTCGCCTGCCTTCCACCGTCGTGTTCTCGACCGTGTATCCGAGTTCCTCGCCGGCAGATCGTTCGTTGTCGAGAGTTCCGGTCTCGAACCAGTTGAACGTGACCTTCACTACCCCGGTGGGACCGTCGCCGTCCCAGCGACAGATCGCACCGAAGAACCCCCGGAAGACGGCAGCCGCTCCCACCGTCTCCGCGATCTGCTCGTCGCTCACCGCGTCGCATTCGGTCAAGAGCTTGGTGAACTCCGCCGACCGGCCGCCACCTCCCGCGCCCTCGGCAACCGCGCGGCCGTCGATGCTGCGGGTACAACCCGTGAGCAGCCCGGCGACGGCCACCAGCGCGGCGACCGCGGCGAAGATACGGCGTCCCGCGGCACCGCTCATTGCGCCCTCTCCACATTCAGTTCCGCAAGGTCCCGCGCGACGACGCACGCGTCGGCCGGCGGCGAGAAATCGGCGTAGGTGACCGACCAGTGAACGAAATCGCCGCCGAACTGCACGCCGATCTCGCACAGCGAGTTCTGTCCGAGTTCGTTCTGGTACGACCCCATGAAGCCGGAGTGGCCGCCGATCTCGACATCGGCTGCGGGGCGGCCGATCAGATCGGACCCTGCCCGCTCGCGGCCGATCGGGCTGCCCCGGTACCAGGAAAAGCTGACACTCGGACCGCCGACGAAGAGTTCCCATTCGCATCCGACGGAGTTGCGGGTGACCGCGGCGAACGAACCGAGCGCGAACGCGGAGGCCACCTCGTCGTCGGTCACGGAGCCGCACTCCCCCATGAACGGTCCCGGTTCGGTCGCCTGCAGGGTCGTGGAGGTAGGGGTCCCGCTGCTCTCGTCGGCCGAGCCGCCGCATCCCGCGACGACGACACCGACGACTCCCAGCACGGCTACGGTGGCCGATATCCGTCCGGTCCGGTCGACTGGCATGTGCACAGACACTACCCAGCCGGACGGTCCGCGGCGATCCGTCCGGCGGTCGCCGGTGTCGGCGCCGATCGACGACGTGCATCCGCCAGCACACTGTCCAGTTGCGCCGCCCAATGCCGCACGATCTCACGGCGACGACGCGAATCGTCGGTCAACACATCGGCAAGTCCGAGTCCGCGGCCGAGATCGAGCGTGGCCTGCACCATGCGGTGCACGACGGGATCGGTGTCGTCGGCGCCGAGCTGCTCGACAGCGACTCGGTGCGCGACCCGGCCGAAGCGTTCCTCGAGTGGGACGATGCGTGCCCGCAGTTCCGGGTCAGCAGCCGCCGCCGTCCACACCTGGAGTGCGGCCTTGAACAAGTTGCTCGTGTACTGATCCATCAGGCGTGTGACGACCGCTTCGGTCCGGGACGCACCCACCGGCAGGTCGGGATCCTCGTCGCGCGCGCGATCCATACGGCTGTCGAACATGAACTCGAGAGCGGCGGTGATGAGGTCTTCGCGGGTAGGGAAATGGTGCTGCGCCGCGCCGCGCGACACCCCGGCCCGCTCGGCGACGACGCCGACGGTGGTGGCCGTCCAGCCGAGGTCAGCGAGGCAGTCGATGCTCGCTTCGAGCAGGCGCAGACGGGTCGCCCTGCTCCGGTCCTGCTTGGGCTCGCGCGGCACCCGGCCTCCTCGACGGCTGAACTCTTCCCGGATCCCCGAACGTCCGTCCCGGCCGCGTGGCCGGTTCGCCGACGAATGCGGGCCACTGCGACTCATGTTCGGGACCATACGTACATTCAGGAACCGTACGAACATAACGCGACTTCGTAGACTCGACCCGAGTGATTCGTCGAAAGGGGCACTTCCACCGTGGCAACGCACGTCAGGCGCGAAGACTACTTCGACGCCGCATTCGAGATTCTCTCGATGAACGCCCACGGGGGACTGAAGCAGGCACGTCTGTGCGCGCATCTCGAGGTCACCACCGGTTCGTTCTACAACTATTTCGACAGCTGGGGGCGGTTCAAGACCGAATTCCTGCAGCACTGGCTCGAAGAGCAGACCCTGCAGCTCGTGGCGACCGCACGCCTCGAAGCGTTGCCCGTCCGGCGGCTCGAGATACTGATCGACTTCGCGTGCTCGCTCCCGCACAACGCCGAGTCCGCCCTCCGCGCCTGGGCCCACAGCGACCTAGAGGTCCGCGCGGTCCAGGAGACGGTCGACGATCGGCGATACGAGGTGGTACTCGAAGCGACTTCGACCCTCGCCGAACCGGAGATCGCCGCGCGGTTCGCGCGCCTGGCGCTCTACACTCTCGCCGGATACCAGCAGAGCCTGCCGGTCCAGGATGTCGATTCCCTACGATGGTCGCTGCATCAGGTTCTCGGTCAGCTGCTCGAGGGCGCCTCGGCCTGAGTCCTTCCGGTCACGACAGCACGGCGTCCTCGATCTGTGCGCGCCACACCGGTAGATACGGCTCGGTGTCGGGGTCGCGGGGATCGATCGCGTAGCCCAGGGCGATACCCCGCATGCTGCTGTACACGAGATCGCGGGTTCTCGGGTATCGCGGCGCGGACACCAGTTCGCTGCCGAAGAACCGGTCCGTCTGCTCTTTGATCATTCCGCCGAGATTGCGTTCGAGTGGCAACAGTTCGGCGCGCAACTCGGCATGGGCACGCGCCGCCAGCCACAGTTCCATCGACGCCCAGAAATACGGTTGACGGAAATGCAACCACATCAGATCCACCGCTACCGCGATCCGCCGGACGGGGTCGCCGGGCCACTCCCGATCGCTGCCGAGGTTTCGGACCCGTTGCGCGGCAAGGTGATGCACCGCCGCGACGAGCAGCGCGTCGCGACTCGGATAATGGTGCAGAAGCCGTCCCCGCGTCACTTCGGCGGCCTCCTGGATCCGCACGGTGGTGGCGTTCGAATAACCGTGCTCGACCAGCACCGTTACGGCCGCATCGAGGATTTTCGTGCGGGTGGCGCGGCTGCGTTCCTGTTCGCCACGTCGGCTGCTCTCGCTCGGCGCACTGCTCATGCCGACCAGAGTAGGCAGCGCACCGCAGCACCCCGCCGTCCCGTCACCGCGGAGACCTCATTCCGGTGTGGCCCAGTAGGGTGGACGTTTCTGCAGGAACGCCGAAATCCCCTCTACCGCTTCGTCGGAGCCGAACAGCCGGGCCGATTGGGCCGCGAGTTCGTCGCCGTAGCGATCGAAATCCTCGAGCATGCGCATCGTGAGCAGCCGCTTCGATTCGGCCAGCCCCTGCGGTGAACATTTCCGCAGGTCGGAGAGCAGTTCGCCCACCGTCGCGGCGGGGTCTCCGGTGGAGACCGTCACCAACCCGTGCGCGGCGGCTTCCTCGGAGCCGAAGCGCTCGGCCGTGAGGAAATAATGCGCCGCCGCACGGGGAGCGAGCCGGGGCAGCACGGTGAGCGAGATGATCGACGCCGCGAGTCCCAATTTTGCTTCCGTCAACGCGAACGTGGCCCCCGGTCCCGCGACGACGACATCGCATGCGCCGACGAGACCCATTCCGCCGGCACGCACGTGACCGTCGACGTGACCGATCACCGGCTTGGGCAGTTCCAGGATTCGGCGCAGCAACGCGATCATGTCGCGGGTGCGCTGGGCGGCAGCCTCCTCCGGTGACCCGGACGACTCACCGAGGTCTGCACCCGCACAGAAGGTTCCACCCGTATGGGTCAGGACGACGGCGCGTACGTGCGGATCGTCGGCGGCCGAATCCAGACCGCGGCGCAACTGTGCGAGCAGTGGGGTCGACAGGGCGTTGCGGTTGCGGGGCGAGTCCAGGGTCAGGATCGCCGCCCCCCGCTCCACCCGGTAGCGTACGTAGGTCTCCGATTCGGGCAGCACGGCACTGTCCTCAGTACGACCGCGGCAGCCCCAGCGAATGCTGGGACACGAAGTTGAGGATCATTTCCCGGCTCACCGGTGCGATGCGTGCGATCCGCGCCGCCCCGAGCATCGACGCGAGACCGTACTCCCGGGTGAGCCCGCCGCCGCCGTGGGTCTGAACCGCCTGATCCAACGACGCGATTGCGGCTTCCGCCGCCGCGTACTTGGCCATGTTCGCCGCCTCGGCGGCGCCGAAATCGTCGCCGGCGTCGTAGAGTGTCGCGGCCTTCTGCATCATCAGCTTGGCGAGTTCGAGTTCGATCTTGCGTTGCGCCAAGGGATGCGCGAGTCCCTGGTGCGCGCCGATGGGCTCTTTCCACACGGTGCGTTCCTTCGCGTACTTCACCGCGGCGTCGATCGCGTAGCGCCCCATGCCCACGGCCATCGCCGCTCCCAGGATGCGCTCCGGGTTGAGACCCGCGAACAACTGCATGAGCGCCGCCTCGGGTTCGCCGACCAGCGCATCGGCGGGCAGTCGCACGTCGTCGAGGAACAACGAGAACTGGCGGTCCGGTTCGATGATGTCCATGTCCATCGGAGTCTTGACGAATCCGTTCGTCCCGGTGGGCACGATGAACAGTGCGGGCCTGAGCTTGCCCGTACGGGCATCCTNGGTGCGGGCGACGACGAGGACGGCGTCCGCCTGATCGACGCCTGAGATGTAGACCTTGCTGCCGGAGAGGATCCAGTCGTCGCCGTCGCGCCGCGCGACCGTGGCGATCTTGTGCGAGTTGGACCCGGCGTCCGCCTCGGTGATGCCGAACGCCATGATCTTCGATCCGTCGGCCAGTCCCGGCAGCCAGTGCTGCTTCTGCTCGGCCGTGCCGTATTTGGCGATGATGGTGCCACAGATCGCCGGCGACACGACCACCAGCAGGAGACCACAGCCCTGGGCGGAGAGTTCCTCCTGGACGAGCGCCAATTCGTAGATGCCGGCGCCACCTCCGCCGTACTCCTCCGGCAGGTTCACGCCCAGGAAGCCGAGTTGCGCTGCTTCCGACCACAGTTCGGTCAGTGGCTCGTGCGCCCGCGCTCTGGGCAGAACGTAGTCGACGTAGTTGTAGCGCTTCGCGAGACCCGCGACCGCCGCTCGGAGCTCCTTCTGCTCTTCGGTTTCGATGACGCTCATGTCTGTTCTCCTGAGGGGTCGGTAGCTGGCGTGACAACTGCGAGTACGGCGCCGACCGCGACCTGCGCGCCGACATCGACGTTCAATTCGGTGAGTGTTCCCGCCGTGGGGGCGGTGACGGTGTGTTCCATCTTCATGGCTTCGAGCCACAGCACGGGCTGTCCCGCGGTGACGGTGTCGCCGGCTTCCGCGCCGAGCCGGATCACCGACCCCGGCATGGGTGCGAGCAGCGATCCGGTGACGAGTTGCGCGGCAGGGTCGGTGAACCGCGGCAGGTGCTCGAGCCGAACCGGCCCGAGAGACGAGTCGACGTGCACCGTCTCGCCGTACCGTGCCACCGCGAACTCGCGGCGTAATCCACCCCTGTCGAGCACCACCCGGTCGGGGGTGTGGGTGACAAGCCCGAGTCCGTCGGTATCGATACCGTCCAGCTCGGTCAGCAGGCCGGTGCGCGTGAGCCGGTAGCGGACGGTGTGCGTCGCGTGGACCCCGCGGTACCGCTTGCTCTGCGGCCCGGACGGCAGGTTCCGCCATCCGCTCGGCACCGCGATGGCAACCGGGGTCGCGGCCCGGTTGGCGGCGGCATCGGCGAGTGCCGCGGCGAGGGCGGACAGCGCCTCCGCCTCGGCGGACGCGAGCGGCGCGGCGAGCGATGCGAGCCCGTGTACGTCGAAGAACGCGGTGTCGGTGTCCCCGGCCAGGAACGCGGGGTGGCGGAGAACATTGACCAGCAGATCCCGATTGGTGTGCAGGCCGTGCAGGCGCATACCCGCCACCGCGGCGGCGAGCATCCGTGCGGCCCGCGTCCGGTCGGGCGCCCACGAGATGATCTTGGCGAGCATCGGGTCGTAGTGCACCCCGACGACGGAACCGTCCACAATTCCGGAATCGACGCGGATACCGGATTCGTGAAGCCCCGAGAAACGCGCGGTATCGACCGGGACCGCGAATTCGTGGACAGTGCCGGACTGCGGTTGCCAGTCGCGCGCCGGATCCTCCGCGTAGAGCCGCACCTCGATCGAATGGCCCCTGGGCGGTGGCGGTTCCGGGTCCAGCGCGCCACCGGCCGCGATGTGCAACTGCAGTCCGACGAGGTCCAGTCC
>NZ_JAUZMZ010000077.1:0-22934 GCF_036327435.1 Rhodococcus chondri
ACGTGGTCGTGAGTGATACCGAGCTTTGAAACGTTGTTCTTGGCATCCGCCGCGGCGACCACGGTGGCTCCTCCTTAAGGTTGGGGTGCGCGGACGTTCCGCATACCCGACGTGACGATCAATGGTCAAAGCGAACATCGTCGGGCGGCTCAACGCAACCCGAATCGCTGCAAAACCCCCGAGAATCTTCTCCGGCGACGCTACGCCAGCCCGCTTCGAAAGTCCGATCCGGCGCCGTCGGCGTGGCGCCGAAGGCCGGAAAGTGCGGGTGAGGGGTGCCGCTTGCTACCCGATAGGGGAAGATGAGGGGCGCATCATGTTCAGATGTCGATGAGTCGGCTCCCACAAGAGCCGGCCTACGGAGTGGGTGCCACACCTCGCGCACCCCACCACGATGAGGAGCAGACGTTGACAGACCTGATCCACGGCCCCGACTCCCGAGCAGTCGCCAACACTCCCGGCGCATCGGGATCGGGACCCTCGACCAACCCGAAGACGCCGGCCACGGACAGCCGAGTTCGGGTGATCCGCGAGGGCGTGGCTTCCTACCTTCCGGACATCGATCCGGCGGAGACCGCAGAGTGGCTCGAGTCGTTCGACGGCATGCTCGAAGCGGCCGGCCCGACCCGCGCGCGTTACCTGATGTTGCGCATGCTCGAGCGTGCGAACGAGCGCAACGTATCGATTCCCGCGCTGACCTCCACCGACTATGTCAACACCATCCCCACCGAGAATGAACCGTGGTTCCCCGGTGACGAGGAAGTCGAGCGTCGTTTCCGCGCTTACATCCGCTGGAACGCCGCGATCATGGTCACCCGCGCGCAGCGGCCCGGCATCGGTGTCGGCGGGCACATCTCCACCTACGCCTCGTCGGCAGCGCTGTACGAGGTCGGGTTCAACCACTTCTTCCGCGGCAAGGACCATCCGGGCGGCGGCGACCAGATCTTCATCCAGGGCCACGCCTCCCCCGGCATCTACGCTCGCGCGTATCTCGAGGGCCGTATCCCGGCCGAGCAGATGGACGGCTTCCGACAGGAGGCCAGCCACGCGAGCCAGGGCGGCGCTCTGCCGTCCTATCCGCACCCGCGACTGCTGCCCGGTTTCTGGGAGTTCCCCACGGTCTCGATGGGCATCGGCCCCATGAATGCCATCTACCAGGCCCGGTTCAATCACTACCTGCACGACCGCGGCCTCAAGGACACCTCCGATCAGCATGTGTGGGCGTTCCTCGGCGACGGCGAGATGGATGAGCCCGAATCGCGCGGCCTGGCGCATGTCGCCGCCACCGAAGGCCTCGACAATCTGACGTTCGTCGTGAACTGCAACCTGCAGCGTCTCGACGGTCCGGTGCGCGGCAACGGCAAGATCATTCAGGAACTCGAGTCGTTCTTCCGCGGCGCGGGCTGGAACGTCATCAAGGTCGTCTGGGGCCGCGAGTGGGACGCCCTGCTGCACGCCGACAAGGACGGCGCGCTGGTCAACCTGATGAACGTCACGCCGGACGGCGACTACCAGACGTACAAGGCCAACGACGGCGCGTTCGTCCGTGAGCACTTCTTCGGTCGCGACCCGCGCACGAAGGAACTGGTCAAGCACCTCAGCGACCAGGAGATCTGGAATCTCAAGCGTGGCGGCCACGACTACCGCAAGATCCACGCCGCCTACAAGGCTGCGCTCGAACACAAGGGCCAGCCGACGGTGATCCTGGCCCACACCATCAAGGGGTACACCCTCGGTAAGCACTTCGAGGGCCGTAACGCGACCCACCAGATGAAGAAGCTGACCCTCGAGGATCTGAAGTACTTCCGCGACGTGCAGCGCATCCCGATCTCCGACGCGGAGCTCGAGAAGAACCCGAAGATGCCGCCGTACTACCACCCCGGCTTCGAGGCACCCGAGATCCAGTACATGCTCGAACGCCGCCGCAATCTCGGTGGGTTCCTGCCGGAGCGCCGCACCGACACCGCGCCGCTGAAGCTGCCCGAGGCCAAGACCTACGACGTGGTCCGCAAGGGCTCCGGCAAGCAGCAAGTGGCCACCACCATGGCGGTCGTGCGGGTGCTCAAAGAGTTGCTGCGCGACAAGGAGATCGGCAAGCGCATCGTGCCGATCATCCCCGACGAGGCACGCACCTTCGGCATGGACTCGTGGTTCCCGTCGCTGAAGATCTACAACCGCAACGGCCAGCTGTACACCTCGGTGGACGCCGACCTCATGCTCGCCTACAAGGAGAGCGAGATCGGTCAGATCCTGCACGAGGGCATCAACGAGGCGGGCTCGACGGCTTCGTTCACGGCGGTGGGCACGTCGTACGCCACGCACGGCGAGCCGATGATCCCGGTGTACATCTTCTATTCGATGTTCGGTTTCCAGCGCACCGGCGACGGTCTGTGGGCTGCGGCCGATCAGATGGCGCGCGGGTTCGTGCTCGGCGCCACCGCCGGTCGCACCACCCTCACCGGTGAGGGTCTGCAGCACGCGGACGGACATTCGTTGCTGCTCGCATCGACGAATCCGGCTGCGGTGACGTACGACCCCGCCTTCTCCTACGAGATCGCGCACATCATGCGCGACGGTCTCCGGCGCATGTACGGCGGCACCGAGGGTGTCGACGGGTTCGGCGGGGAGAACATCTTCTACTACATCACCATCTACAACGAGCCCTACTCGCAGCCGGCCGAACCGGAGAACCTGGATGTGGAGGGCCTGCTCAAGGGCGTCTACCTCTACCGGCCGGGCAGCGCATCGGGTCCGAAGGCCCAGATCCTGTCGTCCGGCGTGATCGTGCCCGAGGCCCTGCGGGCGCAGCAGATGCTCGCCGAAGAGTGGGGTGTGTCGGCCGATGTCTGGTCGGTCACCTCGTGGGGCGAGTTGCGTCGCGACGGCGTCGAGTGCGACCGTTACGCGCTGCTCAACCCGGGCGAAGATGCCCCGGTCCCGTACGTGGCGAAGGTTCTCAACGACGCCGCGGGTCCGTTCGTGGCGGTCTCCGACTGGATGCGTGCCGTGCCGGACCAGATCCGCAAGTGGGTACCGGGCGATTACACGGTGCTCGGCGCCGACGGATTCGGGTTCTCCGATACCCGTGCCGCGGCGCGCCGCGTGTTCAACATCGATGCCGAGTCGACGGTCGTCGCGGTGCTCGCGGCGCTGGGGCGCGAGGGTGCGATCGATACGGCGCGTGCGGTCGAGGCCGCCGCGAAGTACCGCATCGACGACGTGCTGGCTGCGCCCGAGTCGCTCGCGGATCCGGGTGTCGCCTGACCGCGGGGTGGAGTCGAATTTCGCGGCGGGTCTCCGGTGACCGGGCGGCCGCCGGGTAGGTTCTTTCCATGGTCGACGAGCCTGCATCCCCCCGGCTGACCCGGGCACCGGGCGTTCCCTCGGGGCGCCCGGTGCCTCCGGTCCGGCCGGAACGGGCGCCGCTGCCCGACGCCTTGTTGCGTCGGGTCAAGCAGTTCTCCGGTCGGTTGTCGACCGAGGCTGTGCATGTGATGCAGGAACAGTTGCCGTTCTTCGGTGATCTCGATGCCTCGCAGCGGGCCACGGTGCAGCTGATCATCCAGACCTCGGTGGTCGACTTCATCGAGTGGGTTCGCGACCCGGACAGCGATATCCGCTTCAGCCTGAATGCGTTCCAGGCCATTCCCCAGGATCTGGCGCGTCGTCTGACGTTCCGGCAGACGGTGGACATGGTCCGGGCGGCGATGGAGTTCTTCGAGCAGTGGTTGCCCGCGCTCGCGCGCAACGAGGAGCAGCTCGTCTCCTTGACGGAGGCGATCCTGCGGTACGGGCGCGAGCTGGGTTTTGCGGCTGCATCCGTGTATGCGAGCGCGGCGGAGTCACGAGGCGCCTGGGACACCCGGCTCGAGGCGCTGGTCGTCGACGCGGTGGTCCGCGGCGACACCGGATCGGACATGCAGTCCCGGGCGGCCACGCTGAACTGGGATGCCACGGCGCCCGCGACCGTGATCGTCGGCAGTCCGCCGCCCGAGGAAGGCGTGTCGGTGGTGACCACGGTGCACACCGTCGCCCGCCGTTACGGCCGGGCGGCGCTCGCGGTGGTGCAGGGTGCGCGTCTGGTCATGGTGGTCAGCGGCGATCTGCACGGCACGTCGGAGGCTGCGGCGTTCCGCGACGAACTGATGCGCAGTTTCTCCGATGATCCCGTGGTGATCGGCCCGACCACCCCGACGCTCGCCTCCGCTCACGTCTCCGCCGTGGAGGCGATGGCCGGAATGCGGGCCGTGGTGGGCTGGCCGGGGGCGCCGCGGCCGGTGCATGCGGCCGAGTTGCTGCCGGAACGGTCGCTGCTGGGCGATCCCGCGGCGATCGTCGCGCTCGAGGACTACATCGTGGCGCCGCTGGCCGCCGCGGGCAGTTCACTGGCCGCAACGCTGGACGCATACCTCGACAGCGGGGGCGCTGTCGAGTCCTGCGCCCGAAACCTGTTTGTTCATCCAAATACCGTCCGGTATCGACTGAAGCGAATCACAGAAGTCACGGGGCGGGATCCCACAAATCCCCGAGATGCGTACGTGTTGCGAATCGCGGCAACCGTAGGTCGCTTGGCTCGAACTCATAACGAATTGCGATCCCCGGCACCACCTGCCACTCGTTTCACAATTCGCGAAGCGGACACGTAACGCCGGTCGGGGTAGGTCCGATAGCGGACGCCGACATGGGAATTTGTAGGAACCCTACAATTCCTGGTCGAACCTTTCATTCCTACCGACATCTCGGAGGGGTGCCGAATGGGTGTTCTCTGATCATCGTGATTTCCTTGCTTGCCCCCGGTCAGGGGTCTCAAACACCCGGAATGCTTGCGCCGTGGCTCGAGCAGGCCGGCTCTCGCGACCGCATCCAGCTGTGGTCGAAAGCCTCCGGCCTCGACCTGGAGCGCCTCGGCACCACCGCCACAGCAGAGGAGATCACCGATACCGCAGTGACCCAGCCGCTCGTCGTCGCCACCGCGCTGCTGGCCCACGACGAACTCGAGTCGCGCGGTCTCGTCCCGGCCGACACGATCGTCGCGGGGCATTCCGTCGGCGAACTCGCGGCCGCCGCGATCGCCGGCGTGATCAGCGCGGACGACGCCGTCTCGCTCGCCGCGATCCGCGGCGCAGAGATGGCGAAGGCGTGCGCGTTGGAACCCACCGGAATGTCCGCCGTGCTCGGCGGAGCCGAGGACGAGGTGCTCGCTCGCCTCGCCGAACTGGATCTCACCCCGGCGAATATGAACGCCGCCGGTCAGATCGTCGCCGCGGGTCGCCTCGACGCACTCGAGAAACTCGCCGCGAACCCGCCTGCGAAGGCCCGTGTCCGGGCGCTCCCTGTTGCCGGTGCCTTCCATACCCGTTTCATGGCACCCGCCCAGGACGCCGTGGCCGCCGCCGCGGGCAAGATCACACCCAGCGATCCGACCCGCACCTTGCTGTCCAACTACGACGGCGCAGCCGTCGGCTCGGGCACCGATGCCCTCGACCGGCTGGCCGCGCAGGTCACCCGGCCGGTCCGATGGGACCTGTGCACCGCCGCGATGCGAGCCGCCCAGGTATCCGCCGTGGTGGAACTGCCCCCTGCCGGCACGCTCGTCGGCATCGCCAAGCGCGAAATGCGCGGCACGCCCACTGCGGCCCTCAAGACTCCCGTGGAAATCTCCGCACTGGCCGAAACGCTGTAACTCGGCTAGTTTGCTGCGCGCGCCGTCGCACAGCACGGGCACGAAAGAACCGGGGATCCCCGGGCCGGGCGGAATCCTCCGTCCGGTTGACACGACACAGACAAACCAAGAAGGGAGCCACGACGTGGCTACTCAGGAAGAAATCATCGCCGGTCTCGCGGAGATCATCGAAGAGGTCACCGGCATCGAGCCCTCCGAGGTGACCATCGAGAAGTCGTTCGTCGACGACCTCGACATCGACTCCCTCTCCATGGTCGAGATTGCCGTCCAGACCGAGGACAAGTACGGCGTCAAGATCCCCGACGAGGACCTCGCCGGCCTGCGCACCGTCGGCGATGCCGTTTCCTACATCCAGAAGCTCGAGGCCGAGGGCGTTCAGGCCACGAACGACAACGAGTGAGTTCTGCCGTGACTTCCGCTTCTCCTCGGACACTGCGAAACGTCGTCGTCACCAGCCTCGCGACCACGACGTCGCTCGCTGGTGACGTGGATGCCACGTGGAAGGGACTTCTGGCCGGCGAGAGCGGCATCGGCACACTCGGAGGTTTCGTCGACGAGTTCGACCTTCCGGTCCGCATCGGCGGCACGCTGAAGGTCAGCCCGGACGAGACCCTCTCGCGTGTCGAGATCCGCCGCATGAGCTTCGTCGAGCGGCTCGCCCTGACGCTGTCGCGCACGGTGTGGGCGAACGCCGGCACCCCGGAAGTCGATCACGACCGGCTCGGCGTGGTCATCGGCACCGGCCTCGGCGGCGGCGAGAGCCTCATCGACGCGGTCGACAAGCTGCGGGCCGGCGGCTACCGCAAGGTGTCGCCGTTCGCGGTGCAGATGGTTATGCCGAACGGCCCGTCGGCGACCGTGGGCCTCGAACTCGGCGCCCGCGCCGGGGTCATCACCCCCGTCTCCGCATGCTCGTCCGGTTCCGAAGCGATCGCGCATGCGTACCGGATGATCGCGCTCGGTGACGCCGACATCGTCGTCACCGGTGGTGTCGAAGGTCAGCTCGACGCGGTGGCGACGGCCAGCTTCGCGATGATGCGGGCGCTCAGCACCCGCAACGACGACCCCCAGGGGGCGTCGCGCCCGTTCGACAAGGACCGCGACGGATTCGTCTTCGGCGAGGCCGGAGCGATGATGGTTCTCGAGAGCGAGGAGCACGCGAAGGCCCGGGGCGCGACCATCCACGCCCGGCTCCTCGGCGCCGGCATCACGTCGGACGGATACCACATCGTCGCTCCCGATCCGGAAGGCACCGGCGCGGCCCGTGCGATGACCCGGGCCATCGAGAGCGCCGGACTCACCAAGGCCGACATCGGGCACGTCAATGCGCATGCAACGGCAACCCCGATCGGCGACATCGCCGAAGCCAAGGCGATCGGCGCGGCCGTGGGCAACCACGCCGCGATCTACGCACCGAAGTCCGCACTCGGACATTCGATCGGCGCAGTCGGTGCGCTCGAGGCAGTACTGACGGTCCTGAGTCTGCGTGACGGAGTCATTCCGCCCACGCTCAATCTCGAAAATCAGGATCCAGAAATCGATCTCGACGTAGTCAAGGGCGAACCTCGCTACGGCCGATTCGATTTCGCGTTGAACAACTCGTTCGGATTCGGTGGGCACAACGTGGCGCTTGCGTTCGGCCGGGTCTGACCCGTCCGCACTCGCCTCACCGTGGCGGTGGGGGTCCGCAGGACCGGGGCCCCCACCGCGACACCCACTACCGCGCTTGCCCGAGGAGCACCGATGACCATTCTGGATCCAGCCACTCAGCGCGACACCGCCGTGGATCCGCGAGACCCACTGGCACGTCTCGAGAAACTGTTCGATCCGGGAACCGTCGAACTGCTTCACCCGCGCGACAAGTCCGGGGTGCTCGCGGCAATCGGGCAGGTCGACGGTGTCCGCACCGTCTCCTACTGTTCGGACGCGACCGTCATGGGCGGCGCCATGGGTGTCGAGGGCTGCAAGCACCTCGTCACCGCAATCGATACCGCGATCGACGAGGACATTCCGATCGTCGGCCTGTTCCACTCCGGCGGTGCACGCCTCGCCGAAGGTGTGGAGGCCCTGCACGCCGTCGGACTGGTCTTCGAAGCGATGGTCCGCGCCTCCGGCCGGATCCCCCAGATTTCCGTCGTCCTCGGCTTCGCCGCGGGCGGCGCAGCCTACGGTCCGGCGCTCACCGACATCGTGATCATGGCGCCCGAGGGCCGTGTCTTCGTCACCGGCCCCGACGTCGTGCGCAGCGTCACCGGCGAGCAGGTGGACATGGAGTCCCTCGGCGGACCCGACACCCACACCAAGAAGTCCGGTGTCGCGCACATCGCCGCCGAGGACGAGGAGGACGCCCTCCACCGCGCGCGGCGGCTCGTGTCGATGCTCGCCGAACAGGGCGAGTTCGATGTTGCCGCAGCCGAACACGGCGACACCGATTTGCGCGCGCTGCTGCCCGCATCGCCGCGTCGCGCGTACGACGTCCGGCCCATCGTTCATGAGCTCCTCGACAACGTCGAGGGCGAATCGAGCTTCGAGGAACTGCAGGGCGGCTGGGCACGCAACGTCGTGACCGGTTTCGGCCGGCTCGGCGGCCGCACCGTCGGTGTCATCGCCAACAATCCGCTGCGACTCGGTGGCTGCCTGAATTCCGAGAGCGCCGAGAAGGCCGCCCGGTTCGTGCGGATGTGCAACGCGTTCGGTGTTCCACTGGTGGTCGTCGTGGATGTACCCGGCTACCTTCCCGGGGTGAGCCAGGAGTGGGAGGGAGTCGTCCGGCGCGGCGCCAAACTGCTGCACGCGTTCGCCGAAGCCCAGGTGCCGCGGGTGACGCTGGTGACCCGCAAGATCTACGGCGGTGCCTATATCGCCATGAATTCCCGAGCGCTCGGCGCGACTGCGGTCTTCGCATGGCCGGAAGCCGAGGTCGCAGTGATGGGCGCGAAGGCAGCGGTCGGCATTCTGCACAAGAAGGCGCTCGCCGCCGCGCCGGAAGACGAGCGGGAGGCCCTGCACGACCGTCTGGCAGCGGAGCACGAAGCCCTCGCGGGTGGAGTGGGTCGTGCGATGTCGATCGGTGTGGTCGACGAGATGATCGAGCCCGCCAAGACCCGCAGCACTCTCGCTGCCGCTCTTGCCGGCGCGGCCCCGGTTCGCGTCCGGAACAAGAACATTCCGCTGTAGAGGCAGCCCGAACACGACAACGTTCGAACACAACACTGCGCGTCGCCACCCGATCGGGTGGCGACGCGCAGTTCGTCTTCTGTGGATCCGGCGGATCGGTGGCTAACCGACATCGCGACGGAGCCAGGTCACCTCGGCACCTTCGTCGCCGCTGCGATAGATCTCGAGTTCGTCGTCCCATGCGGTCCCCAACGCACGGTGGATTTCGGAGGCGACGTCGACGGAGGCCAGCATCGCGCGGAGCCGCATCTCGCCGATGACGATGTCGCCGTTGGCACTCATGTTTCCCCGCCACAGTCCCAATCGGGGGACGTAGCTGTAGCGTTCACCGTCGACCCCCTCACTCGGGTTTTCGGTGATCTCGAACCTCAGCATCGGCCATACCCGCAGCGCCTCGGCCAGACGGCTCGCGGTACCCACCGGACCTGCCCACTCGACGCAGGTGCGCAGCAGGCCGACATCGGCGGGTTGCCCGGTCCACGTCAGGTCCGGCCGGCTGTCGAGTGCCGCAGCCAGCGCCCACTCGATATGCGGACAGACCGCGGCGGGCGACGAGTGAATGTAGACCACTCCCGTCGTCGCATCCGCGAACTGGTTCGATGCGCGCATACATCACCTCCGATTCGACGAGGACGTCTTCCCCAACGACCTCTGCCGAAAGTTCTCGTATGCGACTGACGCCTAGTGTGCCGGTGTTGCGGCTGTTTCGCTAGGTAACGGGAGAGGTTTCTGTGAGTTCTTGGACGATCGCGTCGTTTACCGCAGGCCACAGGGGCTTTGCCCAGTCCCCGAATGCTCGATTCGTCAGTACGACGCAGGCGGTTTCGATTTCGGGATCGACCCACAGGAATGTGCCGGATTGACCGAAATGCCCGAATGTCCGCGGTGAATTGCTCGCACCGGTCCAGTGGGGATTCTTGTGTCCGCGAATTTCGAAACCCAGTCCCCAATCGTTGGGCTTGAAAGTTCCGTAGCCCGGCACCAATCCGGCGAGACCGGGAAATTGGACGCCGGTGGCCTCGTCGAGCGTCTGCCGCGACACCAACGTCGGCTCGAGTAACTCCCCCGCGAAGTACACCAGGTCGGCCGTCGACGAGTGGCCACCGTGTCCGGCCGGACCGGGCAGTGTCGACTCGCGCATGCCGAGCGGTTCGAAGACGCCTTCGGTCAGGTAGTCGGCGAACGCGATACCGGTCTCCGATGCGACAAGTTCGGCGAGAATCTCGAATCCCGCGCTCGAGTAGATGCGTCGGCGTCCGGGTTCGGTTTGGGGGGTGCGCTCCGCGAAAGGGAGTCCTGAGGCATGGGCCAGGAGGTGGCGCACGGTCGAGCCCGGCGGACCGGCCGGCTGGTCGAGCTCGATCGCACCTTCCTCGACCGCGACGAGCACCGCGTAGGCCACGAGAGGCTTGGTGACCGAGGCCAGCGGATAGACGCGCGCCGGGTCGCCCACCGACCCGACCACACCGCCGCTGCGGGTCAGAACCGCGGCAGCGGCGTGGTCGACGGGCCAGTCGGAAATCAGATCGAGGCTGCGCACCACGTCAGCCTACGAGACGGCGTGTGATGCCGCACCGTCACCAGTCGGCGTCGGTGTACTTGATCACGCCGCGAATGTTCTTGCCGTCGAGCATGTCCTTGTAGCCGTCGTTGATCTGCTCGAGCTTGTAGGTCCGCGTCACCATGTCGGCCAGGTTGAGCTGGCCGGACCGGTACAGGTCCAGCAGGTTGGGGATGTCCACCCGAGCATTGCAGCCGCCGAAGATGTTGCCCTTCAGGTCCTTCTGCAGCATCGAGAACAGGAAGGAGTTCAGCTTGACGTCCATGTCGGACATGAAGCCCATCGCGGTCACGACACACTTGCCGCCCTTCGAGGTGAGCGTGAGCGACGGGTCGACCAGGTCGCCGGACATCTCACCGACCGTGATGATCGTCTTCTGGCACATGCGCCCCCACGTGATCTCCATGATCGGAACGATGGCTTCCTCGATGGAGGCGAAGGTGTGGGTGGCACCGAACTTCAAGGCCTGTTCGCGCTTCCACGGCACCGGATCGATGGCGAACACGTGGCGGGCGCCCGACGCGACCGCGCCCTGCAGGGCGCTCATGCCGACACCGCCGACACCGATGATCGCGACGGACTCCCCCGCCTTCACATCGGCAATGTGCGTAGCGGAGCCCCAGCCGGTCGGAACACCGCAGCCGACGAGGGCCGCGAGTTCGAACGGGATGTCCTTGTCGATCTTGACGACCTGGGTCTGGTTGACGGTCATGTACGGCGAGAAGGTGCCCAGCAGGCACATCGGGATGACGTTCTGGTCGCGCGCCTGGATGCGGTACGAACCATCGGAGATCGCCTGGCCGCTGAGCAATCCGGCCCCGAGGTCGCACAGGTTCGAATGTCCCGATGCACACGACGGACAGCGGCCGCAGGCCGGAATGAACGACAGAACGACGTGATCGCCGACTTCGAATCCGACGACGCCGTCGCCGACCTTGGTGATGACACCCGAGCCCTCGTGCCCACCCATGACGGGGAACGACGGCATCGGCGTCGCACCGGTGACGATGTGATGGTCCGAATGGCACATGCCGGCGGCCTGCATCCGGATCTGCACTTCACCCGCGACAGGATCCCCGAGTTCGATCTCCTCGACCGACCACGGTTCGTTGAGACCCCACAGCACCGCACCCTTGGTCTTCATCTGGCTTCGCCCTCCATCGCATTGCAATTGTGGGAGTGACGATAGCCACAATCGGACCAAATTGGAACAGGTTCTAGGAAAGTTCGCGGTACTCCACGTCCCACACATGGTGGACGTGTTCGTGAGCGAAGTAGAGCGCCAGCGTCGTGACCGTGAAACGTGCGCCGTCTCCACGACGGCCGGTGCGCCCCCGCAGGGCTTCCGGGACCGCAGCGAAGGCCCCCACCGCCTCGTCCGCCGCCGATCGCAACTCGGCGGCAACGGTAGCCGGCGCCTGGCGTCGGTAGGCATCCGCGATCGCCGCACCGTCCTGGTCCCAGTCCTCGAACGGCGGATCCTCCTGCTCGAGCATCAGGGCCAGCCGGCCACGGAACACTCGGCAGACATCACGCACATGAGCCGCGTACTCGACCGGCGCCCAGGTGTCGGCATCGGGCCGATTGCCTGCGTCCGGCCGCGCGAGGACCGCAGACCAGGAACCGAGTCGCTCCCGCACGAGGGCCGGAATGTCGTCGAAGGCAACGGCGGAGGGGTCGAATCCGCAGTCGGGGCACGCACGCTCGACGACCCAGCTCCAGTCCTTGACATCCGGGGTGATGGCCATCCGGCAATGCTAGGCCCGCTCCGGTACGACCGGCTCGCGGATACGCTGATCTCATTGCGGAGAATGACATTTCCGATTAGCGTAAGCCGTATGCCATCGGCTGGCGAAGGACCGACGCGACGGCACCGGACAACGGAGGACAACAGACATGACGACGAAGGCGCTCGCGCCCGACGTATCGACCTGGCCGGCGGAACACCCGCAGCTCATCGGCAGCCACTGCGGCGACTGCAGCGCCACGACGTGGCCGCAGCAGTCCAGATGCCCGCGGTGCAGCGGTCCCCACATGTCCGAGCAGCTGCTGCCGCGTCGCGGCACCCTGGTCGCGTGGACGACCCAGGGATTCGTCCCGAAGCAGCCCTACGCCGGCAACGAAACCGCGAAGACGTTCAAGCCGTTCGCTTTCGGCCTGATCCAGCTCGGCGACGTCGTGCGCGTGGAAGCGCGACTGACCGAGAACGATCCGGCCAAGTTGGTTCCCGGCATGGAACTCGAGCTCACCTTCGTCCCGTTCTACACCGACGAAGACGGCACGGACATCGTCACGTGGGCATTCGCGCCGGTCTGATCCACACACACCTGATCGAGGAGTCCTTGAAACTATGAACGACGTTGCCATCATCGGTGTGGGTCTTCACCCGTTCGGCAGATTCGGTACCAAGTCGGCCATCGAGATGGCCGCCGACGCAATCCAACTCGCTCTGACCGACTCGGGTGTCGCCTGGAAGGACATCCAGTTCGGCATCGGTGGGAGCTACGAGGTCGACAACACCGACGCGGTGACGCGCCTCGTGGGTCTGACCGGCATTCCTTTCACGAACGTCTTCAATGCCTGCGCCACCTCTGCCAGCGCCATCGAGCAGACGGCCGACGGCATCCGCTCGGGCAAGTACGACATCGGCATCGCCGTCGGCACCGACAAGCACCCCCGCGGTGCGTTCACCGCCGACCCGGCCATGCTCGGACTGCCGGCCTGGTACGCCGAGAACGGCCAGTTCGTCACCACGAAGTTCTTCGGCATGAAGGCCAACCGTTACGTCATCGACCACAACATCTCGCACGAGACGCTCGCCCGTGTCGCGGCGAAGAACTACCGCAACGGCGGCTTGAACCCGAAGGCGTTCCGGCGCACCGAATTCAGCATCGAAGAGATCCTCGAGTCTCCCATGCTGAACTACCCGCTGACCGCGAAGATGTTCTGCGCCCCCGACGAGGGCGCCGCTGCCGTCATCATGTGCCGCGGCGACCTGGTGTCGAAGTACACCTCGAACAAGCCCGTGTACCTGCGCTCCACCGCTATTCGAACCCGCACGTACGGCGCCTACGAGGTGCATGCGACATGGGCGGCAACCGAGGAGGACGTGTCGCCGACGGTGTACGCGGCGAAGGCCGCATACGAGACCGCCGGCATCGGCCCCGAGGACGTCGACGTCGCCCAGCTCCAGGACACCGATGCCGGCGCCGAGGTCATCCACATGGCCGAGACGGGTCTGTGCGCCGACGGAGACCAGGAGAAGCTGATCGCCGAAGGCGCCACCGAGATCGGTGGCTCTCTGCCCGTGAACACCGACGGCGGTCTCATCGCCAACGGGGAGCCCATCGGCGCCTCCGGCATCCGCCAGGTTCACGAGCTGGTTCTTCAGCTGCGCGGTCAAGCCGGCGAGCGCCAGATTCCGGGTGAGCCGAAGGTCGGCCTCGCCCAGGTCTACGGCGCACCCGGAACCGCTGCCGCGTCGATCCTCTCCCTCTGAGCAACCTCATACTCGGAAAGATCGCCCGCTGTCCCGGATCTCCTCACACGATGGGGAATCCGGGACAGCGGACCGAGTTGTCTGCCGCTACGGCAGTCCACCGTCCAGGTGAATTCGCGCCACCACCGCGCGATGGTCGGCGCCCGGCAGATCCACCGTCTCCATCGCCGTCGCCGTTCCGTCCGCGACAAGGATGCGGTCGATACCGATCACCGGCGGCAACCACCTGTCCGTCGGGTAGGTACGCAGATGCCCGGCACCGGCCTGATCGGCGGCGTCCTCGAACCGTCCTGACAAAAGGTTCCGGTACTGCGAGTGGTCGTAGGTCGCGTTGAAATCGGCGCCGACGATCGCCGGACGTNTCGGCGGTGTCCATGCGAGAACCCCTGCCAGCCGGGACAACTCGTCGGCCCATGCCTGGGTGCCGAATACCGGCGGTACGGCGTGGAAGGCGTAGACCGTCGCGGGGCCGACGCCGGGAATGCTCGCGGTCGCCGAGATCTGACGAAGGACGAAGCCGTCGTATTCGACGGTGTCGGACAACGGGAATCGACTCCAGATCCCAGTCCCCGATGCCAGCTCGCCAGGTGCGAGATACCGGTGCGGCAACAGCTCGTCGAGTCCCGTCCGGACGAGACCGTCGGCCCCCGCCGGTGTCAGTTCGCTGACGGTGAGGACATCGATATCTCGCGCGCGCACCTCGGCGACCACCGCTTCCGGATCGGCACCACCGTCGAACAGAATGTTCGCCTGCATGACGTTCACGACAACCCCGGCCCCAGGGTTCCCGCTCGCGACGTACAGCGGAGCCTGAGTCCAGGTCGCAAGGGCAAGCACGACGAGGGCCGCGGCCGCACCGATCCGGCGCCGCAGGACGACAAACAACGCAACGCCGACGACGGCGCCGATCAGCAGGTACGGCACACCCGACGCCGCAAGCACGAAGACACGCGACGACGAGGGGCTGAAGTGCAGTGCGATGCCGGCAGCTCCGATCGACGTGGCGATCCACGCGAGAACACCGGACCCGATCCGCACCCACTTCGACATCACACCCGACAGATAAGCACATGGACGAAAATGTCTGCCGCTGCGCCGCGCGCCATCCGCCCCCGACGGTGGTCCTCGCCGCGAAACGGACCGATTCTGTCCGCTGTATGCGGGATGCTGGGGGCCATGACCGACCTCACCTGGAATTCCGCCCTGCGAGACCAGCTCGCATATCCGGTGCGTAGCCGCCTCGAGGGTCTGACCGACGACGAATACTTCTGGGAACCCGCGCCCGGCTGCTGGTCGGTGCGCCCGCGCGGTACCGGCACGGCACCGGTGCAGGCCGGGTCAGGGGCCATGACCATCGACTTCGCGATGCCCGAACCGGGTCCGCCCCCGTTCACGACGATCGCGTGGCGGCTCGGGCACGTCATCGTCGGTGTGCTCGCGATGCGCAACGCCGCGCACTTCGGTCGCACCCCCACCGACTACATGTCGTTCGAGTACGCCGCGACCGCCGACGACGCCTTGATCCAGCTGGATACGGAACTTGCGACATGGCTCGCCGGTGTCGAGTCGCTCGGGGAGGCCGGACTCGCCCGCCCCTGCGGCGAGGCTGAAGGACCGTACGCCGAGTACCCCCTGGCAGCGCTGGTGCTGCACATCAACCGGGAGCTGATCCACCATCTGTCCGAGGTCTGCCTGCTCCGGGATCTCTACCTTCACACTCGTTGACGGACCCGACAGGAGGCGAGCCGATATGGCCCACCGAGTTCAGATCACGTTCGACTGCGCCGATCCATCCGAGTTGGCGAAATTCTGGGCCGACGCTCCCGGGTTCCGGAAGGAAAACAGGCCAAGAATCGTGTCCATCTCGACGTGCGGGCCGCCCCCGGCCTCGAGGGTGATGCGCGGATGTCCGCCCTGGAGACGGAGGCCGAGCGCCTCGTCTCCCGCGGCACTTACCGTCTCCAGCGTTTCGAGCCCGCTCCCCCACTCGAGGCCGGTCACATCGTGATGGCGGACCCCGAAGGGAACGAGTTCTGTCTCGACTGAGTACGCGCGAAACGCGAGTGTGCCTATCCCGCAGGGAGTGTCTCCGGCCCGCGAGGGTAATCTACGAGGTGCCAAGAGGGTCGACAACGGGGAACGACTCAGCCGGATCAATGAGTCGAGGAGTCCTTTCGTGCGTCGATATGGTATGCCACAGCGCGTTTTTCACAGTCTTGCCGTATCCGCGGTCGCCGTGTCGATGACGGTGTTCGGGGTCACGGTCGCGAACGCCGAACCCGCACCCGCCGAGGCGCACGTCGAGCATCTCGAGCACATCACCGAGCAACGCTGGAAGATCGATGTGTACTCGCCGTCGATGGACACGGTGATCCCTCTGGACGTACTCCGTCCGGCGGATTCGAGCATGCCGAGGCCGGTGCTGTATGCGCTCGGCGGTGCCGGTGTCGGCGTCATCGAAGGTACCGGTTGGGCCGAGAGCAGCGACATCTTCGAGTTCTACTCGGACAAGGACGTCAATGTCGTCGTGCCGGCCACCGGCAACTTCAGCTACTACACCGACTGGGCGAACGACGATCCGGTGCTCGGACGCAATCAGTGGCAGACCTTCCTGACCGAGGAACTCCCGCCGGTGATCGACGAGGCGTTGGGCGCGAACGGCACCCAGTCGATCCTCGGTATGTCGATGAGTGCGGGATCCGCACTGGACCTGGCGATCCAGAGCGGCGACCTGTATTCCGGTGTCGCGTCGTTCAGCGGGTGCGTGCGCACCAGCGATCCGATCGGCAAGCAGTTCGTCAAGCTCGTGGTGGAACGCCGCGGCAAGGGCGACGTCGAAAACATGTGGGGTCCCGACGGCGATCCCCGATGGGCCGAGCATGACGGATATCTCAATGCAGACCTGTTGCGCGGCAAAGATATCTATCTGACGAGCCGGAACGGCCTCCCGGGACCCTACGACGTTCCCGGGCAGGAACGTGCGGCAGGTGAATCGTTCACCACGCAGATCATCGCCGGCGGGGCCATCGAAGTGGCCACCAACATCTGCACCCGGCAGTTGGTCGACAAACTCGGCGTTCTGGGGATTCCCGTCACCGCAGACCTCGGCGCACCCGGAACCCACTCCTGGAGCTACTGGGAGGACGATCTCCGCAATTCGTGGCCCGTCCTGGCCGTGTCGATGGGTCTCGACGCCTGAGACCTCGCTGCCGTCCACAACGGGATCAGACCCAGGGTTGTGGAGGCGGCGCGGGCGAGGAAGCCTGGTATCGACGGCTACCGAGCGTCGGTGGGTCGTCGAACAGGCGGTTGATCATGAATCGGGCCGAACGGGTGGACAGGACTGCCATCGCCGGTGAACTCGAACGCACCCGTGTGCACCTCCACCGTCTTCTCGACGAGGTTTCCGACGCCTCGTTACGGCGCCGGTCGGCCGGGACCCGATGGACCAACGAGCAACTGCTGTTCCACATGGTTTTCGGGTACATGGTTGTGCAGGCGCTGCTTCCGCTGGTGCGGGTGGTCAGCCGGCTACCCGCCGGAGTCGGGCGGCGATTCGCCCAGGTCCTCGACGCCGGCACACGGCCATTCCATGTGGTCAACTACTACGGTTCCTGCGCGGCGGCACTGGTGTACAACCGGAACCGGATGGGCGCGAAAGCCGACCGGGTCATCGGTGCGCTGAGTCGCCGGCTGCAACGCGAATCCGAGTCGACACTGCGGCGAGGCATGCCCTTTCCGGTGCGCTGGGACCCGTTCTTCACCGACTACATGACTATTGGTGAGCTGTACCTGTATCCCACCAGACACTTCGACTTCCACGAGCAACAACTCACCCTCGATCGGCATGAACCCACCGAGTGAGGAAGGCGGCATAGCTCGATGAGCGCCGCGCACGGTCGAAGTGGGGCGGGCGGGGCTCGAACCCGCGACCAATGGATTATGAGTCCACGGCTCTAACCGACTGAGCTACCGCCCCGTCGCTGCCACTCGGACAGCGCGTTTCGCATGGTACCCTGCCGCACGCCATCCGATCCTAACGGGGTCACCCGGCAATGAAAGCCTTCGCTGCCGACACCCGGACGACGACAAGTGCGAGCAGGGCATGGGCCGCGGTCGCGCCGAGCCCGCGGTCGATATGGCGGAAATCACACCAACCGGCTCACGCGGCGCACGCCCCCGAAACGAAGAAATCCTCCCACCTGATTTCAGGTGGGAGGATTCTGCGCGCTCCCCCGGCTGGACTCGAACCAGCAACCGTTCGATTAACAGTCGAATGCTCTGCCAATTGAGCTACAGGGGATTGACCTGCGGTGCTCCGCGGTTTCCCCCGGTGCGTGAAAAACCATAGCGCCACATCCACCGAAGAACCAAATCGCCTGCGTGTGGGCATGGGAGCGAGGATCGGGCAGGATGGCATGGACGCGCAGACACAGCTGGAAGGACGACACATTGATGGGATTGTTGGTCGGGGCCGCCGCAGGCTACGTTCTCGGCACCCGGGCAGGCCGAGCCCGATACGAACAGATCAGCAAGACCGCCAAGGCGGTGGCCGGTAGTCCGGTCACGAAAAAGGCCATCGAAGTGGGCCGACAGAAGCTCTCGGATTCGCTGAGCCCCCAACCGAAGCTCGAACCGATGAAGCCGATCGACGAGGAAACCACGATCCTGGTTCCGCGCGACCAGCTCAAGAGGTAGGTCAGCCGGCCAGGCCGTCGCCACTCGTGTCGCCGATGGCCTGGTCGAGCAGGCTGCGCCGGTACTGCTCGAGTGCGACGAGGTCGCCGAGCAAGGCGTGGAACTCGTCCGATTCGGTGGCCGGCGAGATCCGCTGCAGTTTCGATTTCAGCTCCGCGACCTGTTCACCGACCCACACCTCCTGCAGCCGGGCCAGCACTCCCCCGATGTATCGAGGGACTCGATCCTCCTCGATGGGAAGCGACTCGACGACCAGTTCCATCACCAGCGAGTGCACCACAGGGTCCGTGGCGGCGCGGCCGACAGCGTCGACCCATTCGCCGCCTCCCAGCCCCGCACCTGCACCACCGGCGGCCGCCACCGCCTCACGGACAGCGGCGTACGCGGGGTCTGTGAATGTCTCCGGGGGCAGCGAGTCGAACACGGTGCCCGCGATACCGGGATATTGCAGCGCGGCCTTGAGGGCGTCGCGTTGCGGCCACAGTGCCGGATCGTTGGGGCGGGGCCGGCGCAACACACCCGCTTCGGCCGTCGCCGCCGGGGCCGGACGCGATTTGGCCTCGGGGACACGGCCGCCCTTGCGGGCTTCTTCCTGCACGCGCCGGCGCACGGTGGGGATGTCGTCCCAGCCCACCCAGTGCGCGAGCTGCACCGAGTAGTTGTCGCGCATCGATCGGTCCTTGATGCGCGCGACCACGGGAACCGAGCGGCGCAACGCCTCGACCCGCCCCTCGACGGTATCCAGATCATGTTCGGACAGAATGGATTTGACGACGAACTCGAACATCGGCGTTCGTCGGGCCACGAGGTCCCGGACCGCAGCGTCGCCGGATTCCTGCCGCAACTCGCACGGGTCCATGCCCTTCGGCGCGATCGCGACGAAAGTCTTGGCGGCAGTTTTCTGGTCGCCCTCGAACGCCTTCATCGCGGCCGCCTGCCCGGCGGCGTCACCATCGAAGGTGTAGATCACTTCCCCACGGAAGTAACTGTCGTCCATGAGGAGCCGGCGCAGCATCGCGAGGTGCTCGTCGCCGAAGGCCGTACCGCAGGCGGCCACAGCGGTTTTCACTCCGGCCAGGTGCATGGCCATGACGTCGGTGTAGCCCTCGACGATCACGGCCTGATGTGCCTTGGCGATTTCGCGTTTCGCCAGATCGAGGCCGAACAAGACCTGCGATTTCTTGTACAGCACCGTTTCGGGTGTGTTCATGTACTTGGCGGTGAGGGTGTCGTCGTCGAACAGCCGTCGCGCCCCGAATCCGATGACGTCGCCCGCGAGGTTGCGGATCGGCCACAGCAAGCGGCGATGGAACCGGTCGATGGGGCCACGCCTGCCCTGTCGCGACAGTCCCGCGGCCTCGAGTTCGGCGAATTCGAACCCGCGACCCAGGAGATGCTTGGTCAGCGCGTCCCATCCGGCCGGGGCATAGCCGCATCCGAACATTTCGGCGGCGGCAGCATCGAAGTCGCGTTCGGTCAGGTAGTCGCGGGCGGTCTGCGCGTCGGGAGTGCGGAGTTGTTCCGCGTAGAACTCCTGCGCGGCGGCGTTCGCGGCGACGAGCCGGGCGCGGGTACCGCGATCGCGTTGCACCGACGGTCCGCCACCCTCGTAGCTGATGGTGTAGCCGACGCGTTCGGCGAGCTGCTCGACGGCCTCGACGAAGCTGACGTGCTCGATCTTCTGCAGGAACGAGTACACGTCGCCACCCTCCCCGCAGCCGAAGCAGTGGAAGTGCCCGTGATTGGGCCGCACGTGGAACGACGGAGATTTCTCGTCGTGGAAGGGACAGAGTCCCTTGAGCGAGTCGGCACCACCTCGCTTGAGGGCGACGTAGTCCCCGACGATGTCCTCGATACGCACGCGGTCGCGAATGGCCGCGATGTCTCTGTCTGAAATACGGCCGGCCACGACGACGAGTCTAGGCCGTGCCGCGCCCGACCCCGGCCGGGGGCGTCTACCCCCAGCTGGCCTGCGCGGCGAGGCTGTCGCGGTCGATCCGCTCGAGCCGGGACTCGGTGCACGATGCGATCTGATCGACCACGACGCGTACCTTCGCGGCGTCGTCGGGTGCGGCAGTCCAGTCGGCGGCGAAGAACGGGTCGAGGCCGATAGGAGCAGTGCGTAACAGCCATTCGGCGACGCGGAAGATGCGTTCGCGCTGGCTTTCCTGCCGGGAACGGTGGGCACTGTTCGACATGACGAACTGCAGCGCCATGGTCTTGAGCAATGCGACCTCCGAGGCCACGACCGCCGGGATCACGAGGTCTGCGTCGTAGCGGGTGATCGGCTCGTCCCCGACGACCTCCCGGGTGCCGCTGATCGCCGCCGTGGCGTACCGGCCGACCAGTTCGCTCGTGAGTCGCTTGAGTGCCACCGAGCACGCGAGCGTGCCGTCGAAGGTGCTCACGGCGAGCACCACCGGCATCGAAGACAGCCTCTTCGCCGCTTCCCGCATTTCTGCGGGATCGAGCCCAGAGAACTCCCGCATGCCGAGTTCGATGAGACCGGTCACGGAATCGGCGTCGTCGAGGATCCGCAGGTCGATCCGTCCGTCGATGACTCCGTCCTCGAGGTCGTGCACCGAGTAGGCGACGTCGTCGGACCAGTCCATGATCTGCGCTTCGAGGCACTTGCGCTGCTCGGGAGCGCCCTTGCGGATCCATGCGAGCGACTCGGCGTCGTCGTCGTAGGTTCCGAACTTCGCTCCCGGGGAGGGACGTGTCCACGGGTACTTGAGCGTCGCGTCGAGCGAGGCGCGGGTGAGATTGAGCCCGGCGCTGGTGCCGTCGGGGTACAGGACTTTCGGTTCCAGACGCGTGAGGATCCGCAGGTTCTGCGCGTTGCCCTCGAAACCTCCGCACGGCGCAGCGACCGAGTCGAGAGCCCGTTCCCCGTTGTGTCCGTACGGCGGGTGCCCGATGTCGTGGGCGAGCCCGGCAAGGTCGACGAGGTCGGGGTCGGAGCCGAGCCCGTCGGCGATGCTGCGGCCGATCTGCGCGACCTCCATCGAATGTGTCAGGCGGGTGCGCGGCGTATCACCGTCGCGAGGTCCGACGACCTGCGTTTTGTCGGCCAGCCGTCGCAGGGCCGCGCTGTGCTGGACCCGGGCGCGGTCGCGCGCGAACGCCGTGCGGTCCGCGGCCGCCTGTTCGGCACCGGCCAGCCCGGATCGCTTCGCGGCCTCGTCGACGCGCCGCTCGAGTTCGTGTTCGCTGTATCCGTGCATCAGACCGTCCTTCGTCCACCGGACTCTACGTCCGGCCTTACTGCTCCGCTGTATACGGGAAATCCGCGGAGTAATGGGTGATCTGGTACCAGATCAGCGCGCCTGTCTCCCGGGCGATTCCGTGGAACTGCGATTCGCGGGTGAAGACCGCCGGTCCTTGCCGGGTCGGGGCCGTCCACGCCTCGAGACCCGAGTCGCGTGCCATGGTCCGGGTCCGCAGCGAATGCCACGGGTCGCTGACCAGTACCGCGGACGACAGGCCGAGCTCGCCCATCTCGCGGCTCACGGCCTCGACGCTGAGCAGAGTGTCGGATCCTTCCTCCACCGCGACGACGGCGTCGGCGGGCACCCCCCGCGACACCAGAAAGTTCTTCCCGGCGGCCGCCTCGGTGAACAGATCACCTTCCTGTTTGCCGCCGACGGTGACGATGCTCGGGGCCACGCCCCCCTCGTACAGTTTGCGGGCCTGCTCGAGTCGGGCCTCGAACACCGACGACGGAGTGCCCGAATACTGTGCCGCGCCGAGCACGACGATCGCATCGGCCGGCGACCGGTCGTCGATGCGCGCGACCTGCCAGACCCGGACCGCCGTTCCCCCGACGACGAGGATCGCGGCGAGCAGGACGCCGACGATCAGCCGCCGGGCCCAGCGCGCGATCGAAGACCCGAGACTGCGCTCCTCGCGGAGCGGCGGGGCCGGGTTCTGGCGGCGGGCTGCGGTACTCACCCCTCGATTCTGCCAGTGGTCCCCGCGGCGGCCGCGCGGTGACGCGCTGTTCCCTCGTCCGGTGCGACGAACTACTAGATTCGTCCACATGGCACACGCACCGGTCCCGCACCGACGTCCCGCCCGGCTCGTGCCGGCGCTGCTCCCGCTTCTGCTGGCGGCAGCGGCCTGGCTGCTGATCCCGGTCGCTGCCTCGGCGGAGCCACCGTCGCGGCTGCCACAGCCGATCACCGATACCGCCGGTGTGCTGGACGGCGACGACACCGCCCGCATCCAGCAGGCCGCCGACGCGTTGTACGACGAGCATCGACTGCAGCTGTGGGTGACCTACGTGTCCACCTTCGACGGGCTCCCCTACAACT
>NZ_JAUZMZ010000078.1:0-22904 GCF_036327435.1 Rhodococcus chondri
GGGGGGGGCCGGGCCCCCCCCGCCCTCCCCTCCTACGTGTGTTGACCATCCCGTGAGGTGCGCGAACTCCCCGAAGCGCTGCCGGTGTCGATCGGTAGGGCTCGATGCGAACACGACAACGCCGGGTGATCGCGTCTGCGATCACCCGGCGTTCACCGGTTATCTCAGGGTTGGAGGACGAACCCCTTGAATCCCGCCTCCCGGACTTCGTTCCAGGTCTCCTCGTACAGCACTATGCCGCCCGCGTACGGCATGAAGATCTGCGGCTTGCCCTCGATATTGGCCCCCCGGTACCAGGAGCCCGATTCGCCCTGCGGCCACAGCGTCATGTTGGCGATCTCCTCGACGGTTTCGACCCATGCCTCCTGGGCCTCCGCGGTGGCCTCGATCGTCTCGAGGTCTTGGTCGCGCATGTAGTCCATCGTGTCCACGGTCCACTCGACGTGCTGTTCGATCGCGGTGACCATATTGGCGAGCACCGAGGGACTGCCGACGTTGGCGATGATGAACATGTTGGGGAATCCGGCGGTGCCGAGGCCGAGATGCGTCTTCGGGCCCTCCGACCACGCTTCGTTCAGCGATCGGCCCTGGCGTCCCCGGATGTCCATCGTGCTGAACGCGCCGGTGAAGGCGTCGAATCCGGTGGCCAGGACGATGGCATCGAATTCGTAATCGGTTCCGTCCGCGAGACGCATGCCCTTCTCGGTGAAGCCGTCGAGTTCTTTCTTGCGCAGATCCACGAGTTCGACGTTGTCGCGGTTGAACGTCTCGTACCAGTCGGTGCCGACAACGGGACGCTTCGCGCCCATCGGATAGCCGTATGGCTTGAGGCTGTCGGCGGTGTCGGGATCGGTGACGATCTCGTCGATCTTGGATCGGATGAAGTCGGAGACCGCGTCGTTGGCCTTCTGGTCGACCATGAGATCGGAGTATGCACCGAGGAAGGCGATTCCTCCTCCTTCCCAGCGCTTCTCGAACTCCGCGCGACGTTCGTCGTCACTCACCTCGAATGCGGTTTTCGGGTTGTCGTCGCGGATGCAACCGGCGGGCATGCTGCGGGAGAGGAGACGGCGTTCGCGGTAGTTGGCCTTGATGTCCGCGACGTAGGCCGGATCGAGCTTGTGGTTGCGCGCGGGGATCACGAAGTTGGCGGTGCGCTGCAGCACGGTCAGCTGTCCGGCCTGCTTGGCGATCTCGGGAATCGCCTGGACGCCCGACGAGCCGGTGCCGATCGCGGCGACCCTCAGGCCCGAGAAGTCGACTCCCTCTTCGGGCCACGAGCTGGTCCGGTAGATCGGACCGGTGTAGTTCTCGAGTCCGGGGACGTCGACGTCCTTGGGTACGGACAGGCAGCCGACGGCCATGAGGCAGAACTTGGCAACGTACGTGTCGCCGGCGTCGGTGCGTACCGTCCATTTCTTGGTGTCGTCGTCGAAATGTGCTTCGGTGACAGTCGTTTCGAGTCGGATGTCACGACGCAAGTCGAACCGGTCGGCGACATGTGCGAGGTACGCCTGCAGTTCGGGCTGCGACGGATAGCGCTCCGACCACTCCCATTCCTGTTCGAGGCCTTCGTCGAAGCCGAACGAGTAGTCGTGGCTGTCGACGTCGCATCGCGCGCCGGGGTAGCGGTTCCAGTGCCAGGTGCCGCCGACCTCCTTGCCCTTGTCGAGGGCGACGGCGGTGTAGCCGTGCTTGCGGAGCTTCCACAGCAGGTAGAGGCCGGAGAACCCGGCTCCGACCACGACAGCGTCGACTTCGGTGGGGGTGCTGGAGCGTGCAGCGGTCATCGGAATGCCTTTCCTGGGTGCAACATTGCGAAGGCGGTTCAGTGATGGGGTGGATACGGGTCCCGGATATTTCGACCGGGGAGGACGTCTCGGGTCGACCGGCGACGACGTGACGCCGGCCCGGTCGCGCATTGTGTGATGGATGACACATTATCAATGCACATGGATATAATCAATGGGGGCTAGTGAGATCGGCTCACAAGAATCAAGCCGTCTGGCCAGGTCAGCTCACATTCGCCGCCCGCAGAAATCTGCCGGAAGCCACTCCAGGAGGAACCGTGTACCGACTCGTCGCCACCTACAACCACCCCGAGAACCCCGCGAAGTTCCTCGACCACTACGAGAACGTTCACGCGAAGCTGGCGCTCAACCAGAAGGGCATCAGGAACTTCGAGTGGGGGATGTGCAGCACGGCCGACGGCGCCGCGCCCCCGCACTTCCTCGTCGCGGTCTGCGACTGGGACAGCAAGGAAGCGATGCTTGCCGACATGTCCTCACCGGAAGGGCAGGAAGGCGCGGCCGATCTCGAGAACTTCGCCGGAGCCGGCGTCTCATTCGACTTCTACGAGATCAACAAGGGGATCTAACGTACCCGTATCGGGCAATACGACTGTGGGGCAACGATAAGAGATCGTTGCCCCACAGTCGCTCGGCGTGATGGTGCTCGTCGTCAGGCGTCGAAGCCGTCCATCTGCGGAGTCGTCAGGGCAGTGATGACGCGTTCGGCGATCTTCCACCCCTCCGAGGTGCGGACGTATCGATCCGTGTTGAGAGCGATCGCCTTGATCGCCGCACCGCTCTTCATTTCCGCCTCGGAGAACACATAGTTCGTACCCGTCGCGTGGTCGTCGTCCTGGAAATCGACGACATGGTTGGTGATGATATGGAACTGTTTGTCGACGGCCTGGGCATCGCGCTCGAAGAAGTCGAGCAACTGCTCGTGTCCTTCGTAGCGGGTCAACCCGACCGCGCTGGCATCCCACGCCCCGTCCACGGTGAATGCGGACAGTGCTTCCTTCGGATCGAAACAGTCGAGGCCACGCGCATACAGGTGAGTGATGCGGATGATGTCGTCGATGTCGTCTGCTCGCGTATGGGCGGACATGAGCACACTCCTATGTGTAGTGGTGGGATGGAGGTCAGGGAACGGACGGCAGTTCGATCTGCTCGAGATCCGCCTTGATCTGCAGGGCCAGGTACTTGTTGTAGACGCGGGCCATGGTGAGGTTGCCGCCGCTGATCCAGAAACCGTCGTGCCCGGACCTGCGCCACACCGAACGGATCTCGCCTTCGTCGTCGAGACCCCAGACAGGACCGCACTTCGCGGCGACCTGGTCGCCCAGAACCCGGCGTACTGTGTCGAGAATTCCTCGGAACCCGGTGGCGAGCACAACCGTCTCGGCCGGCACGTGCGTTCCGTCGCTCAGCTGCACACCGTCCCGGGTGAAACTCTCGACTGCTCCTGCAACCACGCCGATCTCGCCGTTCGCGATGAGTTGGGACGCGCCGACGTCGATGTAGTATCCGCCGTTGCGGGTGAGAAACAGGTTCATCGCACCCATGTCGTCGTCACCGAGGTTGTGGCGGAATCCGCGTGCGGTGAGTCCGTCGAGGATCTCCCGGTCACGTTCGGCCATGAGTGCGACCCCGGCCCGCAGACCCGCCTGCAACGATGCGTCGAACCGCGGAAACGATGCCCCGACCAGGTCGGAGATTTCCGTAGGAGGCGAATCCTCGCCGTACGCCGGTTCGAGCATGACCTCGAGCACCGTTGTACCGCCGACCACGTAGGTGGGACCTCGTTGTACGAGAGTGACGTGGGCCCCCGAGTTGTAGAGATCCTGGGCGATGTCGTGGCCGCTGTTTCCGGTGCCGACGACGACCACCGACCTGCCCGCGCGCGCAGGGTCGGTGCTGTACTCGCCGGAATGCAGCAGTTCGCCCCGGAAGTCCCCGGTGCCCGCGAACTCTGGCACGAGTGGTTCGGTACCACTGAGCCCAGTGGCCAGCACGACATGCCGCGGCCGGACGGTCCGCGGCTGCCCGTCCCGTTCGAGGCGAACCTCCCACCTCGCTTCGGCGGCGTCGTATGCGCTACCGACGATCTCGCTGCCCGTCCACACGTTCAGTTCGAGGGCCCGAGCGTAGAGCTCGAGCCAGTCGCCCATCTTGTCTTTCGGAGTGAACACCGGCCAGTTCGGTGGGAACGGCAGGAACGGCAGGTGGTTGGCCCAGACGGGATCGTGCAGAACAAGAGAGTCGTAGCGTCGGCGCCAGTTGTCGCCCACGTGGGCGTTGCGCTCGACCACGAGGGTGCGGACGCCGAGCGAGCCGAGGTGCGCGGCGAGTCCGAGACCGGAATGTCCGGCTCCGATGACGACAACCTCCGGCTCGGCGTCGTGGAACTCGCTCTCGCGTGCCCGCTGCGCGGCCCAATGCTCGGTGACGCGTTTACCGATGGCGGGCGCACCGTGCGGGCGTCGGCGCCCGATGGCGGGTTCGTGGCCCCGCAGCGCGTCGAGCGCGGTGAACAGGGCAGTAGCCTTCCACTCGCTTCCGCAGGCCGTCAGTCGCGCCACGGCCTGTACCCGGCCGAGCCGGGTGGTGAAGTCGAACAGCAACTGGATCACCGGTGAGGAGGTGCCGCCGGGTAGCAGGACCGGCGCGACACGCGCATCGAGTTCGAGGTCGGTGACGTCGAGCGCCGCGGCCACGGCGATCAAAGGGCCGATTCCTGCGGATGTGTGCAGGCTGCGCAGATCGCCGGTGAACGCGAGCAGGTCGCGCCACCAGGCGTCGGGGACGAACACGGCTTCGTACATGTCGGCGTCGCCGCTGCGCAGTGTGCGCCGGAGTGCGTCGAGCCATCGCTGCGCGATATGGACAAGCTGAGTCCGGTCCGGTGCCATGGTGTCTCGTTCCTTCTGCGGGGTCATCGCGTGGTGAATCCGGCGTCGACCTTGAGCTCCGTTCCGGTGACGTACCGGGCTTCGTCGGACGCGAGGAACAGAACGGCGTTGGAGATGTCGATCGGCTCGACCCACGGCACCGGCAGTGCATTGGTGGTGGCGAACACGGGTGCGGCCTGTTCCTGCGTCGGGTGCTCGACGTCGGGAAGGAAGAGCCGGAAGCAGGACTCGTTGAGGATCATGTCGGTTGCGACGCCGGTGGGATGCACGGTATTGACACGGATGGGGGGGGCCGAGTTCCAGTGCCAGGGTGCGCATCAGGCCGACGACGGCATGCTTGCTGGCCGTGTACGGCGCGACATTGGGTGTGCCTTTGAGGCCGGCCGAGGAGCTGGTGATGATGATGGAGCCGCTACCTTGCTCGACGAGCTGCGGGGTGACCGCCTTGCAGGTGTGCCATACGCCCTTGAGATTGATATCGAGTACGTCGTCCCAGTCGCTCTCGGACACGAGGTGTGTGGGCTCACCGAACAGGAAGATTCCCGCGTTCGCGACGACGGTATCGATGCGGCCGAACTGGGCGATGCCCTCCTGGACGACCGCCGAGACGGCCTCGAAGTCGCGGACGTCGGCGGTGCGCGCGAGGATCTTGCGCCCGCGTGCCTCGACTTCGCGTACCGTTTCCGCGAAATCGTCCTCGGTAGCGCTGGGATAGAACCGTTCGATGCTGTCGATCGTGCCGGCGATGTCGAGGGCGATGATGTCGGCGCCTTCCTCGGCGAGCCGGACGGCGTGGCTGCGGCCTTGCCCGCGCGCGGCACCGGTGATGAAAGCGACCTTCTCTGCTACCCGTCCTGACATGGTTGCTCCTTCACCGCAGACGGGAGAGCCCGGTCAGCGGTACGTGTTCCAAGTGACGGCCGACTCGGGATAGTCGGCTTCGGAGTATCGAGTTTGAGGCCACCGAATCCGTTTGGTAGTACGGAAACTCGAGGCCATAGACTCGAAAGGTACCGCGTACATGAACGATACGGAGCGTCTTTCGAACAACCAGGTGCCGCCAACGCGGGTGTAGCGGTCGCGGTAGCGGAACGCGGTGATCATGAGGGTGTCGTGAACGGCGAGTTCGGCATGACCCGTCATGATGCCGGTCGCGTGCGACTCGTCCACCATTGTGACGAGATGGATCTCGGGGGTGTGCAGCATGGTGTGGTACCGATCCATGCTGTCGACGTAGAACGGGCGTATCTCACTGCGCCCCTGAAGTTCACGACCGGCTACCGCGAAGACGCCGTCCTCGGTGAACATCGACAATACCGACTCGAGGTCGTGGTCGTCGACGGCGAGTGCGTATCGTCCGGCGAGGTCCCGTATTTCATCCTTGGCGACCAGTCGGGCGATCGCTGCGGACTCCTGCTCGGTGAGATTCGACGTTGTCATCGGCTCGGCTCCTGCGGCGCGGTAGGTATGCGTCGGGCCGGGACGAAGAGTTCCTTTGCCCCGGCCCTACGAAATCGGCTGTCTTGATCCCGGATACGGCGATCTAGTCGTCGTACATGATCACGCCGCGGATGTTCTTGCCCTCACGCATGTCCTTGAAGGCGGTGTTGATGTCCTCGAGCTTGTAGGTCTTGGTGATGAGTTCGTCCAGCTTGAACTCGCCGCGACGGTACATGTCCGTGATCAGGGGAATGTCGCGACGCGCGGTGGTCGTGCCGTAAAGGGTGCCTTGAAGTCGCTTGCCCGACATGGCGAACGTGAACAGGTCGAAGGGAACGTCGCGCTGGGTTACGGGTGCGGCCGATGTAAGTACCAGCGTGCCCCCGCGCCGTGTCATTTCCTGTGCCGGGTTGAGAAGGTGACCGTAAGCGATGTCGACGGTGATGATGACGACGTCGGCGCCTTGACCGTTGGTCAGCTGGTCCACGATCTCGCGGCACTGGTCGAAGTTCTCCGTGGTGTGCGTCGCGCCGAAGACTTTGGCCATGTCCCGTTTGTATTCGATGGGGTCGATGGTGATGACGTTCTTCGCCCCACGGTGCCGGGCACCTTGTACGGCGTTCATGCCGACCCCGCCGGTGCCGATGATGACGACGGTGTCACCGAGTTGGATGTCCCCGGCGTACACCGACGAGCCCCATCCCGTAGGAACGCCACAACCGATCAGTGCGGCCTTGTCGAGAGGGATGTCCTTGTCGATCTTGACACACGAATCGATGTTCACGACGACGTACGGAGAGAAGGTGCCGAGATACGAGAAGGGTCCGACGCCCTTGCCTCGCGCATGAACTCGATGTGTGCCGTCGGGTGCGAAGCCTGCGAGAACGCCGGCGCCCATCTCGCACATGTTCGACTTACCGATCGTGCACATCCGGCAGCGCCCGCACGAGGGAAGGAACGACAGGACGACATGATCGCCGACCTCGAATCCGGTGACGTCGGGGCCGAGTTCCTCGATGACGCCCGCACCTTCGTGGCCGCCGATGATGGGACCCCAGTCCAGGGGGATGTCGCCGGTATCGACATGGTCGTCGCTGTGGCAGATGCCGGACGCGGCGAGCTTGACGCGGACCTCACGGCTCTTGGGCGGGTCGATCTCGATTTCCTCGACGCTCCAGCCGGACCTGGTTCCGGGCTCCCACAGCAGTGCTCCGATGGTCTTCATGACGTCTCCTCACGACAAACGGGGAAGATGCGCGTGGCGTCGACAGGGGCCGGAACGCCAGGCGTCTGTGATCGTGATCACCATAACCATATGCATGAATAGAAGCAATAGGAGAGAGGTGGAGCGGGTAGGAATTCTTTTCGTCCTCGCGATTCATCCTCGGATGGGAGGGTCGAAACGCGCAGGCCCGCACCGGACGATGTCCGGTGCGGGCCTGTCGGGGGGCTTCAGCGCGTTGTAGGGACGGATCAGTTGCCGAGGGCCTGATTCCAGGGCAGAACTTGACTGAGCACTTCGGGGAACTTGCGTTCGGCGTAACGCACGTATTCGTTGATGTGGTCACGCATCCGGTCCTCGGACAGATCGGTGTCGTGCGAACTCAGTGCTTCGTAGATGTCGATATGAGCCTGCAGCGTTGTCTTCCGAAGCCTGGCGGGGTGGTCGACTCCCATTACGGTGCCGCCCGTGATGCGCATCAGGGCGTCGGTCAGGTACCCGAAGAGAGCATTCCCCGTAGACCACGCGATGATGTCGTGGAACTGCTTGTTCGTCTCGAGGAACGTCTCGATGTCCGCAGTGTCGACCGACTGCTGCATGCGGTCGACGGACTCCTTGAGTTCGAGCAGGCTGTCGTCGCCGATACGTTCGGCTGCGAGCCGGCACACGACCGGTTCGAGAGCGGTACGCGCCTCCACGATCGTGTTGAGCGAAGCATTCTGCAATTGCATCAGGAGAATGATGGTGCTCGCGAGATGGGAAGCGTCGGGGTCCAGGAGTACCGGTCCGCCCTTGGGTCCGGGTTTGAACGAAAGCATTCCTTGAAATTCGAGTAACCGTAATCCTTCGCGAAGCGTGCCGCGGCCGATCTGGTATTCCTCGAGCATCGCCTTTTCCGGGGGCAGCAGGTCCCCGGGTTGCAGACCTTTCCGCGCAGTGTCCCGGACGATCTGCTGGGCGACGACCAGCGACGTCTTGGGACCTCTCGGCATTGGGGCCACGGAACCTCCTCAGGCTTGCATCCCCCGGGCATGTCGGACCCGGAGGACTTCGCGGCGAAGCCGTGTGGCTTGCCGTGTTCCGTACCGGGCAGGGACCTCCCTGTATCCGTTACGGAATGTGCACTGTACTCATTGTGCACCCTAATGCGCACATTGATGTGCACAGATGTGATCAGTCGGATTATTCGGCCGGCGGGAACTGCGGCTTCCGCTTTTCCAAAAAGGCCTGGGCGCCTTCGATCATATCGTCGCTGCCGATTGCCTGGATCAGCATGCCCAAACCGTTGCTGAACGAATCCCGAGCCGAGTTCCACCAGATATTGGAACTTATCTTCGTGATTTCCAGATACCGGGGACTGAGTGATTCGAACTCCCGGCACAGCGACCGGACGGCTTCCTCGAGCTGATCGTCGTCGACGACTTCGTTGACGAGGCCCAACTCGTACGCGCGCTCGGCCGGGTAGCGGCGGCACAGCATCGCGATCTCCTTTGCGCGCTTCTCACCGACCTGGACGCCCATCACGTTTGTTGCGCCCGTGACGGGAGAGCTGCCGACTCGGGGGCCGGTTTGGCCGAAGGTCGCGGACCGGCCGGCAACGGCGAGGTCGCATGCCACCACAAGTTCGTTTCCGCCGCCGGCGGCGGCACCGTTGACCGCGGCAACCACCGGACGCGGGCAGGTGCGGATCGCATCGAACAATTCGAGTGACGACCGGTAGAGGCCGCGCAACTCGGTGACAGTCGGCTCGCTGAGCTGACCGAGGGATCCTCCTGCGCAGAAACTCCCTCCCGAGCCGGTGATAACGACCGATCGGTACTCGTTGGCGCCGTGAAGTGCCTCGACGATCGTTGAGCACATGTCGGCGTCGAACGCATTGCGGCGTTCGGGGCGGTTGAGGCGGATCCAGAGGCTCGAATCGATCGATTCGAGAAGGACGCTCGTGGTGGTGGGGGTGCTCATCGGACTCCTTCGTTCGAGGTTTCGCGGCCCCGCTCGGGCGGGTATGGATACCCGGGCCCGTTCCGGAGTCGGTCGCAACTCCGATTGGGTCATCTGACAGGAATTCTACGTTATAATCGTTAGCATCATTTTCCCGATTAGGGAACCGGTAGCGACGGATCCGAAGGCGGCCTTCCGGAGCGCTCATCAGTGATCGGGGAAGGGGTCGAGATGGTGGTGGCACGAGCGCCGAAGGCAGCCATGGTGGTGGCGCAGCAAATCATCAAGGACGCGACTCGGGAGGATCTCGCTGCGGGCGATCTGCTTCCCTCCGAGCGGGTGATGCTCGAAAAGTACGAGATCGGCCGTGGAACCCTCCGGGAGGCGCTGCGTCTGCTGGAGTTCCAGGGCGTGATCGCGCTCAAGCCGGGGCCGCGGGGTGGCCCGGTCATGTTGGATCCCGATGCGTCACACCTGGGTAGTGCGCTGATTCTGCTCATGCAGCTCAGCTCGGCACCGTTCAGCGTCATCATCGAGGCCAGGGGCGCCCTCGAGCCGATGATCAGCCGGCTCGCTGCCGAAAGGATCTCCGGCGAGACATTGGTGCTGCTGAAAGAGACGATCGATCGGATGCACGGGTCTCTGGGCGATCAACACGAGTTCCTCGAGGCCAACAAGAGCTTTCACGACCTGATTGCCTGGGCGTCGGGAAACCCGCTGTTCGGATATATGGTCGACTCCCTGCTGGGAATCATGGACGGTACTGCCATCGGGATCGACTACCCGCCGCATCATCGCGAGGCCATCATCGTCGCCCACACCGGGATCTACGAGTCGCTCGCCCAAGGTGATGCGGCCGGAGCGGAAACTGGCATGCGCGCCCACATCGACGCCTACGGGCGTTACGCGCAGCGGAAATACCCCGAGCTGCTCGGACAGGTCATCCAGTGGGATCGCGCTCTGGGGTAACTCGGACGCTGCTCGGGCGCCTGGTCGCCACGTAGAGTCGGCACGTAGATAGGGGCTCCGGAAATATCCGGAGCCCCTTCTGTCGTTGGAGTGGTCTTGTGGTCCCTCAGTCCGTGATCACCGAGATAGCGCGCTCGGGGCACGAGGCGGCGGCTTCCCGAGCGGCCTGCTCGTTCGTGGGGTCGTCACCGCCCGGAAGGACGTACGAGTGCCCGTCTTCGTCGCGCAGTGCGAAGACCTGGGGGGATGTCATGAAACACAGCCCGTGACCCTGGCAGTGGTTCTCATCGACAACAACCTTCATGGTTGCTCCTTCCATTTGTTCGGGCATCCTCAGATGCCGCCCTCATTGAACATTTGATTAGATGGCCGGGCTGGCAATGTGATCTACACTACTATAGCATCCGTTATAACCATTAGCAGGAGATGCCTGAATCTGAGCAGGAGGGTCCAAGCGATGGACAATCGCAATCGTTGCCCTGTCATCAACTTCGATCACAACTCGCAGGAACATTCGGCCGATCCGGTCGCTTCGTACCGCAAGGTCCGCCAGAACGAGCGGGTCGCCTGGACCGAAGCGCACGGCGGATATTGGGTGCTGTCCGATTACGACTCCGTATTCGAGGCCGCGCGCGACGACGAGACCTTCTCGTCCGCCCGGACCGAGAGTGGCGGAGAAGGACTTTCGGTCGTCATTCCGAAGACACCGATGCACTTTCACATTCCGATCGAGCTCGACCCGCCGGAGTTCCGCAAATATCGCAAGATCGTCAATCCGATCACGGCGCCCGCAGCAGTCGAACGCATGAAAGCGCTCGTAGACCGCCACACCGCCGGTTTCATCGACAGTGTGATCGAGGACGGGAAGTGTGACCTCACCGCCGTTATCGCGGTTCCCTCCATCGTAACCGTCGACTGGCTCGGCCTCGATCTGGCCGATTGGAAGCGCTATTCGCATGCGCACCACCAGGCTCTGGCCGGCATCCCCGGAAGCGACGATTACCGGCACGCAATGGAGGTCGAATTCCCCTATCTGGGTGAGCGCATGCGCGAAACCATCAGGGCCCGCCGCGAGAACCCGACCGACGACATCATCAGTTATCTCGTGCAACAGGAAGTCGACGGCCGCCGGCTCGACGACTTCGAGATGTACTCGATCGTCGATTTGCTGCTCGCCGGCGGAGTCGGCACCACGGCGTCACTGGTCAGCCAGGCCCTGGTGTGGCTCGCGGAACACCCCGAGGTGCGGCAGCGGCTCATCGACGACGACACTCTGATGGATCACGCGGTCGAAGAATTCCTGCGCTACTTCTCGCCCACCCAGGCGCTCGCTCGCACCGTCACCAAGGACGTCGAGTTCCAGGGGTGTCCCATGCACAAGGGCGATCGCGTTCTTCTGTCGTGGTCGTCGGCGAACCGGGACGAGAAATTGTTCGACAATCCGGACGAGATCGACATCGACCGCTGGCCGAACCGTCACACGGCATTCGGAATCGGCGTACACCGCTGCGCCGGCTCGCACCTCGGTCGCTACATGTCGAAGACGCTGATCAGCCAAATTCTCCAGCGGATGCCCGACTACGAGGTCGACTTCTCCGCACTCGAGCGGTACCCCCACCAGGGTACGAACATGGGCTGGCAGCACATTCCGGCGACGTACACGCCCGGGCCGCGCGTGCTGACCGACTACACCCTCTACTGAGTGGCCGGTTCCGCTGAACCGACCGAAACGCCACCACCTCGAAATCTCGTTCACCGGAAACAGGAGGCTGCCGTGTTCGTCGGCAGAAGAATCGTCGTCGTCGGCGGCGGGTTGGCCGGGTTGCGGACCTGCGAAGCATTGCGGGCGGCCGGATACGATGGCGGCATCGAATTGCTGTGCGCTGAAGCGGTTCTCCCATACGACCGTCCCCCGCTGAGCAAGGCGGCCCTGACCGGCTCCCAGGATACGACGTTCGATGTCGACTTCGACGGACTCGGTATCGAAGTCCGACTCGGTGCGCGTGCGGTCTCGCTCGATTGCGGCCGACGCATCGTCACGACCGAGGACGGTGAGCATCCCTACGATGCCCTTGTCATCGCTACCGGTGCCGCACCGATCGTCCTGCCGGGACGTGGACGGCAACAGGTGCTGCGCACGTCGTCGGACGCGGAGGCATTGCGCGGAGAGCTCCGGTCCGGTACACGTCTCACTCTGGTCGGGGCGGGTTGGATCAATGCCGAAATAGCTACCACGGCGCTATCTCTCGACTGTTCGGTTACTGTTGTGGAGGCGGATTCCGCGCCGCTGCGGGGACCGCTCGGTCCCCGGGTCGCCGAACGAATGCTTCCGTGGTGGGGTGCGGCGGACCTGCGCTGCGATGTCGGGGTGATAGAGGTCGTCGAGGCCGGGCCGGTCTTGTCCGACGGCACGCTGATCGAGTCCGATGTCGTCGTCACCGGCATCGGTGTCAGGCCCGATATCGGGTGGCTTGCCGGCTCCGGACTCGACATCGACCGAGGTGTCGTGGTGGACGAGTCGCTCCGCACCTCCGATCCCGCGGTGTTCGCGGTCGGCGACGTCGCTGCCCGCTGGTCACCTCGCTACGGCAGTCGTATCGTCGGTCAACACTGGGACGACGCCCGGACGGGACCGGCGACGGTGGCAGCAGCACTACTGCGACCCGACGAGCGCCCCGTCTTCGATCCGGTCCCGTATTTCTGGAGTGATCAGTTCGGGCACAAGGTCCAGTTCGTCGGATACCGCACCGAATCCGACGAGATGGTGTTCCGCGACGGCGACGACGGGAAGTGGGGGGCGGCCTGGTTCGACGAGGCCGGCCGCCTGACCGCCCACCTGACCGTCGACTCACCCCGCCATATGGTGCAGGCCCGGATGGCCATCGACCGGGGGGTCGTCGTCGACCCCGATTCGATCCGAGACCTGGCAGCGCCCCTCCAGTCGGTCCCCCTTCCCACCACCACGTAGTACCTCATCCACCATCGATAGCCGCCGCGGCCGGTGCACGGCCGAGTGAGGAACAGAAAATGACTACAGCAACTCCCATTCAGTTGAAGAGTTACGACAAATTGTTCATCGGCGGATCGTGGGTCGAACCGTCCAGCGACGCGGTCATCGAGGTGATCTCGCCTATCACGGGCGAGGTGATCGCCAGGGTTCCCGAGGCCCGCGAAGCGGATGTGGATCGGGCGGTCGCGGCGGCGCGCAAAGCCTTCGACGAGGGTCCCTGGCCCCGTATGACCCCGGCGGAGCGCGCCGAGGTGCTCGTGCGGGTGGGCAACGAGGTCAAGAAGCGGATCCCCGAGATGGCGGAAGCCTTTACCCTCGAACTCGGCGGTCCCGCAGCAATTTCCACACTGTTCCATCAGAATGCCGTCGATATGTGGGACGACGCCGCCACCTTCCACGAACGCTTCGCGTTCGAGGAGGAGCGGACCTGGAAGGGTGGTCGTGGCAAGGTCGTTCGCGAGCCGATCGGCGTCGTTGCGGTAATTGTTCCGTGGAACGGCCCCGTGGCAACGGCATCGCTGAAGATCACCCCGGCGCTCGCGGCGGGGTGCGCCGTGGTCCTGAAGCCGGCTCCGGAAGGCCCGGTTACGACGATGATGCTTGCGGAGGCGCTCGAGGCTGCCGGCCTGCCGGAAGGCGTGATCAGTGTGCTTCCGGCCGGACGCGAGGTCGGCGACCACCTCGTGAGCCATCCCGATATCGACAAGATCAGCTTCACGGGAAGTACCGTGGCCGGTCGGACGGTCATGACACGAGCCGCCGAGAAGATCAAGCGCGTGACCCTCGAACTCGGCGGTAAGTCCGCAGCCATCATCGCCGACGACATCGACCTCGATACGTTTCTGCCGAGCATGGTATTCGGCGGCATCGGGCATTCGGGTCAGGTGTGCGCGGCACTGACGCGAATTCTTGTGCCTCGGGAACGTCAGGAGGACGTCGTCGCCGCGATCAAGGCGGTCATGGAGAGCGTCAAGGTCGGCGACCCGCGGGATCCCGACACGTTCATCGGCCCCCTGGCCGCCGAGCGGCAGCAGAAGCGCGTGCTCGATTACATCGAAATCGGCAAGCAGGAAGGCGCGCGGCTTGTCGTCGGCGGAGGGAAGCCCGACCATCTCGACCGCGGATGGTATGTGGAGCCCACCCTGTTCGCCGACGTTCGCAACGACATGCGCATCGCACAGGAAGAGATCTTCGGCCCGGTTCTCGTGGTGATCCCATTCGACTCGATCGACGAAGCGATCGCCATCGCCAACGACTCCGACTACGGACTGTCGGGTGCGGTCTATGCAAAGGACCAGGCGCTGGCCGAGGACATCGCGCGGCGGGTCCGGACCGGGCAGATCTCGATCAACGGCTACGCGATGTGCGTGGTGCAGCCCTTCGGGGGATACAAGCAGTCCGGACTGGGCCGCGAGGGCGGGGTCGAAGGGTTCGATGCGTTCTTCGAGACCAAGCTGATCCAGGAGTTCTGATCAGCATCGAGCCGGGGCGACCGGGAAAGAAAGGGCAAGCAATGGAGTCGATTTCAGCTGAACTCGGTTACCGAGCCGAACAGTTGCTGTATCGGTATGCGGTAGCTGTGGACGCCGGTGATCTCGGTGCGCTGCGCGCATTGATCACCGACGACGTCACGATCGAGCAGAACGGCAAGGCGGACATCGGTTCCGAAGAGTTCATCGGGGTGTACCGAGCGTTCGGAGAATCTCCGGCAGAGTTCTCGCGACACCTGATTTCGAATGTGCGTGTGGCTGCGGCATCCAAGGGCAAGGTGAGCGTCGAGGCGTATTTCGAGGCGACGGTGTGCGCACCGGGGTCGAATCAGCGACTCTACGGCAAGTACGCGGACGTTTTCGTCGAACGTGAAGGCGAGCTGCTCATCGAGCGGAAGGGCATCTCCGTGGAGCGGATACTCGATCTGCAGGTGAACGAGGTCGAGTACCAGCCGTATTGAGGCACGACATGAGTGAGGGGGAGGGTCGACGACCCTCCCCCTCACTCATGCCCAGATTCTGAGGGCCGACCGAAATCTCAAGGTCGACCGCCGTGCGTCGCGGTCACGCGTGTGGCGAGGAGGCTGGCGTCGCGGGTGTGGCGTCGAGCTGCTTCCGACGAATTGGGGGCGGCGCACGCGTACAGGGTGTTGCCCTCGGCACCACCGAGCATGCACGCGAATACCCCTGTGGGGAAGGTGACTTCGTCCGTGATACGGCCACGCTCCTCGACACGGATGACGCGGCGGTTGAGTGCATCTGCCACCCATACGGCACCTGAGCTGTCGCCACAGATCCCGTCCGGCGCGACCGATGCGGCGCTCATGGCTGCTTTCACCGAATCGGTGGGGAGTTCGGGTCCGAAGGCGGCCCAGGTCCGCTGGTTGGTCAGCGATCCGTCGGTGCCGATGTCGAACGCGGTGAGCTTGTTACCCATGCTTTCCGCGACGATCAGGGTGCCGTCGGGCGTAATCACCATGCCGTTGGGAAACCGGAGGTCGGACGCTTCGACGGAGAACGTTCCGTCCGGATCGACCCGTACCAGGTTTGCGGGAGCAATCGGAGTGTCGCGCTTGAACTCGAAGCCGAAGCTGCCGACATAGGCGGTTCCGTCCTCGGCGACCACCATGTCGTTGAGCTTGCCTGTTGCAACAGAGGAGATGTCTGCATGCACGACGATCTCACCGTCGTGCTCGCGTCGCATGATGCGTCCGGATTCCATTGCGGTGATGAGCAGCCGGCCGTCGGGCAGCCATCCGAGGCCCGACGGCTCGTCATCGGGAAGAGTTGCTTCGACGGTGACATCGCCGTTCTGGCCGATCGAAATCACCTCGTGGCGGTACAGATCCGATACCCAGATACGTCCTTCGTGCCATCTCGGGCATTCGAGGAACGCTCGATCCGACACAACGGTGTCGATCGGGTTCTGGACGGTTGTGTCTTGCTTTCCAGTGGTCATGGCGTGCCTTCCGTGAGACGCGGAGATACCCGCGATGCGACCTCTTCAACCAAATTAGCCTAATCATGTTCATGAATGAAGGGGTTCGATCCAACGCTTTGCGGGTATTGCCACTAATCATAATTATGGATAGGGTGATCTGCATCACGGCGCCGTATCGGCATACAGCCAACTCGTTTCGTCGCGGCTTCTACTCGAGCCGTCCCCGTCCTTCGAAGGAGCATCCCCATGGCATTGGATTCCGCAACCGCCGCCTTCCTCGCCCAGATGGCCGAGGCAGGTGGACCACCGCTGCACGAGATGTCTCCGGAAGAGGCACGGACGATGAGCGACGGATTCATCGAACTCTGCGGGGCCGGACCGGAAATGGTGCGCGTCGACAGCGTCGAGGTGGCGTCGGCCGACGGCCACTCGGTACCGGTTCGGATCCTCGTTCCGAGCGAGAACGCTCGCGGGATCATCGTCTATCTTCACGGCGGCGGATGGGTCGTCGGCAGCCTCGACGGCTACGACACCCTCGGGCGCCAACTCGCCGAGCGCACGAACTGCGCGGTCGCGCTCGTGGATTATCGACTCGCCCCCGAGCACCCCTTCCCGGCCCCGGCCGACGACGCGTGGGCGGCCGTGGAGTGGGCCTCCGCGAACCGCGGAACCTACGCGACGGCGGATGCACCGCTCATCGTCGGAGGCGACAGTGCCGGTGGGAATCTTGCGGCCGTCGTCGCGCAGCGCGCCGTGAGCGACTCGGGACCCGAAATCGCCCTGCAGGTCCTCATCTACCCCGTTACCGAGGACAATTTCGAAACGGGAAGCTACCTCGATCCCGCAAACGCGCTCATGCTCACGCGCGAATCGATGCAGTGGTTCTGGGACCTCTACGTTCCCGACGCCGGCGATCGAGCCCGCTGGGACGCTGCCCCCTCCAAAGCCGCATCTCTCGCCGGTGTCGCGCCGGCCGCGGTCCTCGTCGCCGAACACGATGTGCTGCACGACGAGGGCCGTGCCTACGCGCGCGCTCTGGCCGACGCGAAGGTCCCGGTACGCGAGAAGATCTTCGAGGGCCAGATGCACGGATTCTTCCAGTTCGTGAACGTGCTGCCGGGGGCGAAGGACGGAATGGACTATGTGGTCGAAGCCGTCGACGACCTGCTCGCGGGCAATGCTATCGGCCGCTGAGGAAAGGACGATGACGATGAACACCGACAACGGTGCAGCCGAGTTCGACGCGATCGTCGTGGGTGCGGGATTTTCCGGCATCTACATGGTGCATCGTCTGCGGGAACTGGGCCTGACCGTCCGCGCCTTCGAAGCCGCCGACGGTGTGGGCGGAACCTGGTTCTGGAATCGATATCCCGGTGCCCGGTGCGATTGCATCAGTATGGAGTACGCATACACGTTCTCTCCCGAGCTGATCGACGAATGGGAGTGGACCGAGCGCTACCCGGCACAACCGGAGATTCTTCGCTACCTCGATTTCGCCGCGGACAAGCTCGATGTCAAGAAGCACTTCCGGTTCCGTACACGCGTCGTCTCCGCGTCTTTCGACGACCACACCGATCGCTGGACAATCACCACGGACACCGGAGAATCCGCCGTTGCGAAGTATTTCGTCACCGCGGTCGGATGCCTGTCGACCTCGCAGACACCCCAATTCCCGGGGCTCGAAAACTTCGAGGGCGAGACGTACCACACTGCCGACTGGCCGAGCGAGGGAGTCGATTTCAGCGGCAAACGGGTCGGCGTGATCGGTACCGGATCCTCCGGCGTCCAGGTGATCCCGCTGCTGGCCGAGCAGGCCGAAGCGCTCACCGTGTTCCAGCGGACTCCCGCGTTCAGCCTCGACTGCGGTAACCGCGCGCTCACCGAGAGTGAGAAGCGTGAATTCAAAGAGAACATCGAGACCTTCAAGGCAATCTCGAAGACGACGGGATCGGGTCAGTACACCGACACGCTCGAGGTGAGCGCCCTCGATCACTCCCCGGAGGAACGGTGGGCAACCTATGAGGAGCGGTGGAACCGGCACCGCGCGATCGACCTCATCGCGTCCTACCCGGACCTGTTCACCAACCGAGAGGCGAACGAGACGATCGCGGAGTTCTTCCGCAGCAAGATCCGGGCGGTGGTGGAGGATCCCGAACTGGCCGAACAACTTTCTCCCCGTACATACCCGCTCGGGGCGAAGCGAATTACCCTGGATACCAATTACTTCCAGACCTACAACCGCGACAACGTCGAACTCGTCAGTCTTCGTGAAGCGCCACTCGAGGAGTTCACGGCACGAGGAATCCGCACGGGAGGCGTCGAACACGAACTCGACGCGGTGGTACTTGCGACAGGCTTCGACGCGATCACCGGCCCGTTGCTGAAGATCGGCGTCACCGGTGTGGGTGGCCGTACGTTGCAGGAGAAGTGGAAGGACGGCCCCGTCACCTACCTCGGTATCGCCGTCGATGAATTTCCGAACATGTTCATGCTCACGGGGCCCGGTAGCCCCAACGTGCTGACCAATGTCGTGTGCGCCATCGAGCAACATGTCGAGTGGACGAGCAACTGCATCGAGGAACTCGAAAAGCGCGGCGCCCGTCGATTCGAAGCGCTCGAGCCGCACGCACACGACTGGACGGAACTGAACGACCGGCTCGCGCAGGACACCCTGTATCCCGAGGGGAACTCGTGGTACACCGGCGCCAACGTTCCCGGCAAGCCGCGCGTGATCCTGTCGTATGTCGGTGGGCTCAACACGTACCGAGATATCTGTGACGAGGTAGCCGCCGAGGGCTATCGCGGTTTCGCCATCAAGTGAAGTAGTGGCATCTCTCGCCTGCATCCGACGGAATTGCAGGCGAGAGACCACGTCTTCGTCTCCGGAGTGTCCCTCGATAGCCTGAGGGGCATGTCCGACCGTCGCACCACCGAGATCCGCGCGGGCATCGCCGACTCCTGGGCCGTCGGCCTCGGACTGATTCCGCTCGGACTCGCGTTCGGTGTCGTGCTCATCCAGGGCGGTTTCGACTGGTGGTGGGCACCGATCTTCTCCGTCGTCATCTACGCGGGGTCGATGGAGTTCCTCGCCATCGGGCTGATCAGCGCCGTCACCCCGTTCGCATCGATCGCGGCGGCGACGCTGCTGGTGAACTTCCGGCACGTCTTCTACGGTCTGTCATTTCCCCTGCAGCGAATCCGCGGTCGCGCCGCCCGCCTCTACAGCGTGTACGCGCTCACCGACGAGTCCTACGCGATCGTCGCGCCCAAGCATCGCGACAACCTGTCCGGTACGCGCATCCTGACGGTCCAGGTGGTGTGCCAGCTGATGTGGGTGGCGTCCGGCACCGTGGGGGCGCTGATCGGGGCGGTGCTGCCGCCCGGCCTGACCGGGCTCGAGTTCGCCCTCACCGCACTGTTCGCGGTACTGGCGATCGATGCGTTCCGCGCCAACCGGGATCTGCCCGCGCCGATCCTCGCACTGGTGTGCGGGCTGATCGCGATGCTCGTCGCGAAGGACCAGATGCTCGTCGTCGGGCTGGGACTGTTCGTGCTGGGTCTGATCGTCCGGTTCGTCTACCGCAACCGGGTCGCGCATGCCTGATTCGGTGCCGGGCGCCGGGTATGTCCTGGGCGCGCTGGTCGTCATGTTCGTGGTCACCGTGGCCCTGCGCGCGGCGCCGTTCTTCGCACTGTCGGTGCTGCGCGATTCACCGCTGGTGGCGTTTCTCGGCCGCACCATGCCTGCGGGCGTGATGCTGATCCTCGTCATGTACACGCTGCGGGACGTCGACGCGACGACGTGGCTGCCTGCGACGATCGGTTTGGCCGGAACGGTCGCGATGCACCTGTGGCGGCGCAACGCGGCGCTCAGCACCGTCGTGGGAACCGCGCTCTACCTGGTGGCGTCGGCACTCTGGGGTTGAGCAGCCCCGCGTGGAACGGGTGTGAAGATCTCACCGCGGCGGCTGCGCGCAGCGACGACTGCGGCGACGAACACCGCGACCGCGACGATGGCCTGCGAATTGCCGAGGGCCTCGAGCACGAGATGTTCCACCCATCCGTCCGACGATGTGTCGGTGAGCAGCTTGTTGGGTCCGAAGAGGAACACCAGGGTGGCGGGCACGAGCACCGGCCACCAGCTGCGGTAGCGCGGTGCGACGAGCAGCGGCACCAGAAACAGCGAGTACACCCAGTGGTGGGTGACGGCGATGGGTGCTGCCAGCAGCGACGCCAGGCCGACGAGCGCGAGGGCGGGCACGGTCTCGCCGGCACGCAGGAAGCGGTGTGCCGCCCACGCGGTGGCGAGAACGATGACCGCGGCGCCCACCAGCCACAGAATCTTGCTCGTGCCGTCGGAGAAACCCATCCGGGCGATGAGGCCCGTCAACGCCTGGTTGCGGAAGAAGTCCTGGTCGCCGGCGCGATCGGTCGCGAAGAACTCGTCTTTCCAGAAGTAGATCGTCGAGTCGGGACGCAGCCAGTAGCCGAACGTCACGGTCGCGAGGAACGCGCCGAACGCTCGAACTATGGAAGGTGTGTCCTTGCGGAGCAGCAGCAGGAGTCCGAACGCGGCCGGGGTGACCTTGATCGCGGCGGCCAGCGCGATGCCCACGCCGCGGAATCGTTTCGGGATCACGCCGAGGACGTCTGCCACCACCAGTGCCATGAGCACGATGTTGATCTGGCCGAAGGCGAAGTTGGAGCGGAACGGTTCCAGCCACAGCACCACCCCGAGCGTGGCCGAGGCGATCAGGCTCGCGCGTGCGACGTCGAGGCGCTTGTAGATCACCTGGAGCATCCACCACACCAGCGCGATGAGACCGAGCGTCCACAGCGCCTGGAGTGTGGTGCTGCCGACGAGCGCGAGCGGTGCGAACAGGAACGCCGCGAACGGGGGATAGATGAACCGGAATCCGGAGTTGCTGTGGAAACCCTCGGTGTAGAGCGGAGTGTGGTGCAGAAACGCGATACCCGCGTCTCGGAAGACGTCGAGATCCATCAGGTACTCGGTGACAGCGTCGCGCAGATAGCCGGCGACCGCGAGTGCCGAGACCACAAGACCCAGAGTTATCAGTGCGGACTGCACGGGCCGGGTGCGGACTTCGGACAACAGCACGGGCGTATACCTCCGGGGACGGTTACGGTTCGGGGGCAGCCGGGAAGGCTTGCCTCGGCGTCACGTTACACAAATGTTGTACATCGGTCGGCCGAGAAGTCGTGTTCCCGACCGTATTTGGCGCTTTGTCCCGTTTGCGGGGTTGATTGTGCTTTTCGTCACAGGAAACGGCGGTAAGTGGATCTACGCGAGTCTCGCGAATGCGGTAGAAGCCGGTATATCGGCGAATCGGCCAGGACGCAGGACTTGTCGCAAGAATATCCAGCTCTCTTGAGAATTCGCTAGAAAGGGAAATATTCGGGTCGTGTCGTCTGCCGGTCCGGCTCAGCGGGGCGACGTCGCATGAAGTGCCCGAACTCCGGGGCTCGAAGCATGCCGCACGAAATCGCACTCCGCGAGGCGCTCGGCGCTACCGAGATCCAGCGACAACTCCACCGACTCCGCGAGGCGGTACGGCTTGCTCTCGACCACCGAACCGAGCGCGCGTCGCAGCCGTGATATCTCCGCACGCACCGTCACGGCGTGGTCGGCGTCGCCGAACAGGGCGTGACTGAGGTCTGTCACCGTCATCCCGGCGCGTCCGCGAAAGTGCAGCAGGAGCAGAATCTCAGCGTGCCGTGTGGTCACCGAGCTGCGCCACGCCTTGTCGCACCCCGTGATTTCGATCGACGGCGAGGACGAGAGGCGCAGGGTCATGCGGATCGTTACCGACGAGGCGGTCGGCCGGATCAGCCAGCCGTGTGCCAGCTGTTCCGGTACGCACAGCCCGAGACCGGGAACGGTCAGGGCGCTGTCGGTGCGGGGCACGCCGACGCGGCGGGTGGCCGCGACGCCGGACGCGTGCGCGACCCAGCCGTGCTCGTCGACGAGCAGGACCGGACCGCTCACCGACGCGAGCAGCGGGGCGGCCTCCGTGCGCAACCGGTCGAGCCGGTGCTCATGCCGGCGCCAGAGCTGTGATTCGGCCAGCCGGACGGCGGTGTCGACGAGCGCGCCGATCGCCGGATGCAACGTCAGGGCGGGGCCGCTGACGTCGACGATGCCGAGCAGATCTCCACTGATCGGATCGTGGATCGGCGCAGCGGTGCAGTACCACGGATGTTGCGTCTGCTCGAAGTGCTCTCCGGAGAACAGTTGCACGGGAGCGGCTTCCGTAAGTGCCGTGCCGATCGCGTTGGTTCCCACGGTGGCCTCGGTCCACACGGAGCCCTCGCTGAACCCCAGTGCGTCGGCCCTGGCGCGCACCCGTGCCGCGCCGCTGCGCCAGAGGATCACGCCGTCGGTGTCGGTCACCACGAGCAGCATCTGCGAAGCATCGGCGATGGGTGAGATCACCTGTTGCAGGTCGCCGATGACGTCGGTCAGCGGCGAGGAACGTCGACGGCGCTCTATCTCCTCGAAGGGGTACGGGGTGCGGGCGTTGCTGCCCACCGGATCGAGTCCCGCGTGAAGCACCCGTGACCACGACCGCGCGACGATGTCGCGCGGTCGCATCGTCGGTTTGCCCCCGCCGAGCACCGAGTCGTGCATCCGCATCAGGTCGCGTGCATAGCGGGACAGGTCGGTGCCCGGT
>NZ_JAUZMZ010000079.1:0-22835 GCF_036327435.1 Rhodococcus chondri
CCAATGCGGTCCGTCGCCCGCGCAAACCCCGAGCAGGTCGGCTGGCCCTCCGTTTGGGGGCCAGCCGACCTCCCCTCTACCCGCGCATTCTTGGACTGCTCGACGACCTCGCGGTCACACCGACCGTGGAATGGCGGACCTGGCTCACAAGGAGGCAGGTCCGCTTGTCACGGTGCGGTTCCGGACTCAGGGTTGGCGGCCGCCAGCGTGGTGTTCAAGGTCTTACTCGGCCGCATCACGGCGACGGTCTTGACGCTGTCCGGCTTGTAGTAGCCGCCGATGTCAACCGGCGCGCCCTGCACCTCGATCAGCTCCCGCACGATCGTGTCCTCGTCCCTGGCCAGCGCCTCGGCAAGCGGTGCGAACTGGTCCGCGAGTTCCTGGTCCTCGGTCTGCGCGGCGAGCTCCTGCGCCCAGTACATCGCGAGGTAGAACTGGCTGCCCCGGTTGTCGAGCTCGCCGGTCTTGCGCGACGGGCCCTTGTTCGTCTCCAGCAGCGTGCCAGTCGCCGCATCGAGCGTCTTTGCCAGGATCTTGGCGCGCTCGTTGCCGGACTTGATGCCGAGGTCCTCCAGGCTGACGGCCAACGCCAGGAACTCACCGAGCGAATCCCAGCGCAGGTGGTTCTCCTCCACCAACTGTTTGACGTGCTTGGGCGCCGACCCGCCGGCGCCCGTCTCGTACATGCCGCCGCCCGCCATCAGCGGCACGATCGACAGCATCTTGGCGCTGGTACCCAGTTCGAGAATCGGGAACAGGTCGGTGAGGTAGTCGCGCAGGATATTGCCGGTCGCGGCGATGGTGTCCAGCCCGCGGATCAGCCGCTCGAGCGTGTACCGCATCGAGCGCACCTGCGACATGATGTGGATGTCGAGGCCCTCGGTGTCATGCTCCTGCAGGTACAGCTCGACCCTCTTGATCAACTCGTTCTCGTGCGGGCGGTACGGGTCGAGCCAGAACAGGACCGGCATACCGGAGTTGCGTGCCCGGGTGACCGCGAGCTTGACCCAGTCGCGGACCGGCGCGTCCTTGACGGTGCACATGCGCCAGATATCACCGGCCTCGACATGCTGGGTGAGCAGCACCTCACCGGTATCGACATCGACGAAGTTGGCCTCGCCCTCCTCCGGAATCTCGAAAGTCTTGTCGTGCGAGCCGTATTCCTCGGCCTTCTGCGCCATGAGTCCGACGTTGGGGACGGTACCCATGGTCGTCGGGTCGAACGCGCCGTTGGTCTTACAGAAGTTGATGATCTCCTGGTAGATGCGCGCGAATGTGGACTCCGGCATCACCGCTTTGACGTCCTTGGGCCGTCCATCGGCGCCGTACATCTTGCCGCCCGAGCGGATCATCGCGGGCATCGAGGCGTCCACGATGACGTCGCTGGGTGAATGGAAGTTCGAGATGCCGCGGGCGGAATCGACCATGGCCAACTCGGGACGGTGCTCATGGCACTTGTGCAGGTCCTGATTGATTTCGTCGCGCTGCGTGCTGGGCAGCGTCTCGATCTTGTCGTACAGGTCGCCGAGACCGTTGTTGACGTTGACGCCCAGTTCGTCGAACAGCTTCTGATGCTTGGCGAAGGCGTCCTTGTAAAAGGTCTTCACCGCGTGGCCGAAGACGATGGGGTGCGAGACCTTCATCATCGTCGCCTTGACGTGGAGGGAGAACATCACGCCCGTCTTGCGCGCATCCTCCATCTGCTCCTCGTAGAAGTCGAGCAACGCCGACTTGCTCATGAACATGCTGTCCATGATGTCGCCCTCACCCAGGTCCACCTCGGGCTTGAGGACGATCGTCTCGCCGCCCTCGGTCACCAGCTCCATCCGGACCTTGCGCGGCCGGTCCAACGTCATCGACTTCTCGCCGTGGTAGAAGTCGCCGTGCCGCATGTGCGCGACGTGGCTGCGCGAGGCCATCGACCACTCGCCCATGCTGTGCGGGTGCTTACGGGCGTACTCCTTCACCGCGCGGGGTGCGCGGCGATCGGAGTTGCCTTCACGCAGGACGGGGTTGACCGCGCTGCCGAGGATCTTGCCGTAGCGCTGCCGGATGGCACGCTCCTCTTCTGTCTTCGGGGCGTCCGGGAAATCCGGCACGTCGTAGCCCTTGCCCTGCAGTTCCTTGATGGCGGCCAGGAGCTGCGGCACCGACGCGCTGATGTTGGGCAGCTTGATGATGTTGGTGTCGGGCAGTTGCGTCAGACGTCCCAGCTCGGCAAGGGTGTCCGGGACGCGCTGCTCTTCGGTGAGGCGGTCGGGGAACTCGGCCAGGATCCGCGCCGGCACCGAGATGTCGCTGGCCTCGATCTCGATGCCCGCGGCACCGGCGAAGGTACGCACGATCGGCAGGAAGGCGTAGGTCGCGAGCAACGGTGCCTCGTCGGTCAACGTGTAGATGATGGTTGACTGCTTATCGGCGCTCATTCTGGTTTCGTCTCCCGCGTCAGTTCGGTCCGCTTTTCGAAGTGCTCCGCGTGCGGTATCGCGTCGAGTAACAGGCTACGTCCGAGAACACGAGAACGATATTTACCCGCCGGTAGCGTGAACTCCGCTGACAAGCTCCGCCGGCCCGCTGGACGCTCTACCGTGAACGTCATGGCCGCTCGCGACTCAAGAACGCCGCAGTCCAGCGCACGATCGACTCGATTGCCGACGATGCGTGGGCTCCGGTGAAACATCCGGGAGCGGTCCGCGACCCGGACACCGGAGCGTGGATCTCCGATGCCGGGGTCGCCGAAACTACCTACACAACCTTTGCTTCCGCCAAGGTTCCGGTCACCGGGACGACGGGATGCGCAACTGCTCCGGGCGGACGGGGACGACCGACATCGGTCCTTGAGGCGTTGTCACGGTCCTCCCGGATCCGGGGCCCGGGCGAGAAGAGTTGAGAGCGCTGCGCCTCTCGCGGATTATTCCGAGTTCACCGTGTGCAGGACCGCGCGGCAGGATCGGAACGGCCGCCGCGAAAGTGCGGCGGGCGCCCCACCCGATGAACCGTCAGACCTACTGCAGGGACGCAACTCAGTGCAGATCGAGATGCAGCCGCAGAGCTTCATCGAGCGCGGCAAGCGTTCTCGTCGACAGCTTCCCGGCCGGGTCACCGTCGAGACGACGCACCGACACCGAACGAACCTGCTCCGCTCGAGCCTTCGACTCACGCGGCATACCCGATTCGTCAGGTTCGACGAGAACCTGAAACGCGAACACATGTGCCGTGTTACTCGTCAACGGCACCACAGTGACCACCCCCCGACCGAGCCGCTCCGCCGTCGCATTGGCGCGATCGTTACTGACCACAACGGCGGGTCGACGCTTAGCCGCTTCACTCCCCTGCGCCGGATCAAGATCAACCCAGTGCACATGACCCCGGCGGATCATTCGCCATCTGCCGCAGTGACGTCCCAGTCGTCCTCGACACCATCCTCGCCAAAAGCCGCCGCGTAATCGCGCTCGAGGCCCACCTCCCCGAGCATCCGAACCGCGACACGAATCCCCGCCGACCGGCCACCCAGACCGTGCTCGCGAACGTACGCGTCGAGGACGCGAGCGTCCTCGTCGGGCAAACTGATGGTGAACCTCGTTGTCATACTGCAATCATACTTCAGTATGAAGGGGCAGGAAAAGACGGAAACCACCGCCGGCCTCTCAGTCGGCTCACCACGATGCGCGCATGCTCCGATAATGTCGAACCAGTCCTCGTGCAGCGAAAACTCACCACAAGGACGCCGATCCCACGCCCAGACAATCGCTCCCCGAAAGAGAATTTCTCGTGAACGGCCGGCCTGCCGCTGACGCGCCCGTGCCGGCAGGCCCCTACTCGGGGACCGTCCCCACCTCGACAGCGCGTCGGTGGTTGGTCGTGACAGGGACACCGCAGGCATCTCGATCAGGACGTTCATCGCACGACCGGGCTGATCGGACCGTCGTGTAGCAGCGCTGCCGCCTCGTCCGAGCACCCGGCCGGAAGCCCGCGATCACCCTCGGCGCCACCGAGCACGCACCAGCTGTGGGCGAGTCGCCCGACAGGAGCGTCTACTCCTGCACACCCGGCAGCGGGGAACCCACGGTGAACTTCGCACCGAACGGATCGGTGACCTCCGCGGTCCGCCCGTACGGCATGTCCGTCGGATCGTCTGCGGTACCCCCGCCGGCCCGGGCCGCGGCGACGGCCGCGTCGGTATCGACGACCTGGAAGAGCGTGCCCCAGAAGGACGCCGAGGCGGTCGGGTCGCCCACGATGCCGCCGATCTCGTGCCCATCCGGTCTACGCAGAAAGGTGAAGTCCACGCCGGGCAGGTCGTCGTTCTCGTCCAGGGTGAAGTCGAACACCGCCGCGTAGAACTCCCGCGCCGGGCCGGGATTCGGGGTCATCAAATCGTTGAGTAACAACGTGTTCGGCTCGTTCACGAGCTCGCAGCCGACGTGTGCCCGCCCCTGCCACAGGCCGAACTGCGCACCGGACGGATCCCGCACCATCGCCAGCCGACCCTGGTCGGCGATGTCCATCGGCTCCATCAACAGCGTGCCGCCCGCGTCTGCGGACCGAGCGACCGTCGCATCGAGATCGTCAGTCGCCAGGTAGACGTTCCACCAGAACTCGGTCGCGCTCTCGTCAGGATTCGGCATCAGCGCGGCGACCTTTTTGCCGCCGAGCAGACACATCGTGTACCTGCCGTACTCCTCGGGACCGACGTCGAACTCCCAACCGAAGACCGACCCGTAGAAGGCCATCGCCCGATCGAGATCCGGGATGCCCAGGTCGATCCAGGTGGGGGTACCGAGTGGTTGATTCGTCGTGACCGCGCTCATCGCTGCTCCTCCATCTGGCGGATACCCACTCGACGCTAGCTCGCGGCACCGACATTCGACGGCAGAGCCACGGGATTCGCTGCCGCGCTCCGCGAACCGCCGGCACCTCCCGTTCGGTCCGCGTTTCGCCGAGAGCACACCACTGAATGGCACACTGCGCTCATGACCACCGCCGGCCCATTCGCGACCGCCTGGGACGGCCTCGAAGACGACTTCGCACCCTGGCTCGAACACGGACCAGGCCGCCCAGGTCGATGACGGCGCCTGAGCACCGGACGCCGACGGATATCCAGCACGGTGCCAGCAACACGGCCGCCGGTTGTCATCACCCGGCCGGCCGGCACCATCAGGTGGTATCGCAAAATTTGATCCTCACCGAACCCAGCGGACCCTGCGCTCAACCTCGACGCCACCGAGGAACGCGGGCAGGCATCAAGGCCCAAACTCCGACATGCTCAATCATGCGGTCCGCGGCGATCTCGTAACGATGTACATCCGGGCCACAGGGACGAAGAAGTACCAAACCGAATCGAAGAGTGAGATCACCTTGCCCACCTTCGATCTCGACATCATCGAAGTCACTGGCTCGGGTCACTGCCATTCGAGTTCGTTTCGCAACGCGTGCCCACTGCACAACCGGCACTTCCAGGTGCCCGCCACCGATACCGAGTAATCGCCACGATGGCGGCGTCGGAGCGTCGAGCCGGTCGACGCAGCACGAACACGAAGGCGCCTGCTGGAAATGCCGTCGACATACAGGGCGAACCAGCGCAGGTCGGGCGGCCCTCGGTGTCAGGAGCGGCCCTCGGTATCAGGAGAGGGCGGCGACCAGCAGGGTGAAGGCGGCAATGATGACGGCGACGCGGACGTAGTGGAAGCGGTCCCAGCGGGTCATCTGCTGCTTCCAGTCGGCGGGCAGGTTGTCAGGGGTCCACGTCTTGCCCCGGTTGTTGATCGGGACGAGCAGCAGAAGCGACATGATCACGCTGAGGATCAGCAACGCGCCGGCGGTGACGACGAAGCCGGCGCCGGGGCGGTGCCATCCCGCGATGGCCCAGACCGCGACGAGAACGAGCGAGGTGATGTACCAGACCGGCATCACGGCGCCGAGCATCCTGCCGCCATGGGCGCGGCCGAGTATGCCGCTGTCCTCCGGGAGGGCGTTGAGGATCGGATTGAGGATGAAGGCGACGGAGAACTCCGCCCCCACCATTACGCCGACGACCACGGTGGTGAACACCTCGAGTGCGTTGAGCACGATGACCCTCCTAGAATCTAGTGTTGCTAGATGATGAGTCAACGCTAGTACTGTTGCCGCTCAATTGTCTAGCGACGCTAGGATCGAGATATGTCGGTACAAGAACGCAAGCAGCGCGAACGGGCGGAGCGCGAACGCCTCATCGTGGCGACAGCCCGCGAACTCGCCGAGCAACAGGGCTGGGACGCGGTCACCACCCGCCGCCTCGCCGAGCGCATCGAATACAGCCAGCCCGTCCTCTACAGCCATTTCCGCGGCAAACGGGAGATCATCGGCGCGGTCGCCCTCGAGGGCGCCGCCGAGATCGCCGCGGCGGTGCGGGCCGCGGCCTCCAGCGCGAACAGCCCGCGCGAACGAGTCACCGCCCTCGCCCGCGCCTACCTCGACTTCGCCGCATGCAACCCCGCGGTCTACGACGCCTTGTTCCAGCTCGACGGCGGCCTGGCCTTCGCGGACGAGGACACCCCGGAACCTCTCAAGGACGCCTTTGCCGCGCTGCTGGAGAGCCTGGGCGAGGTAGGCGGGAACGGCGTCCACCCGGGGCTGTTCACCGAGGTGTTCTGGGCGTCCCTGCACGGCCTGGCGACCCTGACCCGGGCGGGACGGCTTCCGCCGGAGGATATCGAGCCGAGGATTGAGCTGCTGGTGGACCGGCTCGCCATGGTCTGACACACCATCCGGCCGGCACGCGGCAGAGACCTCCGTCCCGCCGCTCGCTGCCTGCGACAACGCTTCCGGTCACTGGCGCCGCAGTATCGCGTTTCTACTCGACGGATTACTGCTCATCGTCAACGCCTCCCTCCCCGCCGTGCGCGCACACCCACCTCCCCCACCGCTCTCGCCCACGTCATCGACGCCGAGGTGCGGGTGCCGTCGACCCCGAACCTGCACACCGGCCTCATCGTCACCCTCGACCGGGTGATCGTCGGCCTGCCCGCGCCTCGCACAGCTCCACCCTCGCCGACGAAACCGCAATCGTCACCGAGGATCCCGATGCCGTCGCCGCCGCCCACGCGTTCTTCGACGGTTTCGAGGACACCACCGACGACTGGGACACCCCTTCCGGCGGAAACGCGGTTCGAGATCACTTTTGAAACACGGACTAGGCTCGACGCCGTGAGCGTGCGTGCAGGAATCGTCGTGACCGGGACCGAGGTACTCACCGGAAGGATCGACGACCAGAACGGACCCTGGTTGTCCAATCAGCTCCTGACACTCGGCGTCGACGTCGCCCACATCACGATCTGCGGCGACCGTCCCGCCGACCTGATCGCACAACTGCGCTTCCTCGCCGACCAGAGCGTCGACCTCATCGTCACCAGCGGTGGTCTCGGTCCCACCGCCGACGACCTCACCGTCGCTACCGTCGCCGAGTTCTGTACTCGCGAGCTCCTGCTCGACCCCGAACTCGAAGAACACATCGCGGGCATCATCCGCCACCACCGCCCGCACACCCCGGACCTCGACGCAGGACCGACGCGTATCGGGATCCGCAAGCAGGCGCTCGTTCCCACCGGTGCCACCTCCCTACCGCCGACCGGAACAGCGCCGGGCGTGGTAATCCCCGCAGTAGCCGGCGACCGGCCGATCCCGACCATCGTCATCCTGCCCGGACCGCCCGGTGAACTGCAGGCGATGTGGCCCAGCGCGATCACTTCACCTGCAGTCGCCGAGGTGCTGTCCCGAGCCGACGACCTACAGCAGGAAACCGTGCGCGCCTACGGATTACACGAGGCACAACTCGCCGAGACACTACGCCGGGCCGAAGCAGAGATCGCCGACCTCGATCGACTCGAAATCACCACATGTCTTCGACACGGTGAACTCGACATGATGACCCGATTCGCCTCCGGCGACGCAGACGTCTATCGCCGTCTCCTCGATGTTCTCACCGAACACCATGAACACCAGATCTTCTCCACCGACGGCTCCACCATCGAAGACCAGCTGATCGACGCCCTCGACGGCCGGTCGATCGCGGCCGCCGAATCGTGCACCGGCGGACTCATCGCTGCGCGTCTCACCGCCCGCCCCGGGTCGTCGGCCTATGTCATGGGCGGCGTCGTCTCGTACTCCAACGACGCGAAGTCCGACCTGATCGACGTACCGGCCGAAATGATCGCCACGCACGGTGCTGTGAGCGAACAAGTCGCCGCAGCGATGGCCGAGGGCGCCCGACGCTGCCTCGAGGCCGACGTCGCGGTCTCCACCACCGGGATCGCCGGCCCCGACGGTGGCACCGAGACGAAGCCGGTGGGCACAGTCTGCTTCGGCGTCGCGATCGACAGACGGCCGACGTACACGGTCACCCGCCACTTCCCTGGGGACCGGGAACGGGTTCGAACCCTCACCACCACGGCCGCACTGCATCTGGTTGTCGCACAACTTAAACGAAGTTGAACCTGCACCCGAACCACCCATTACTGTGGCCAGATCGGCAGCAACCGACCCACCAGCTTGCCCGTGAGGTTGCGCGGCACCTTGTCGACGAAAACGAGGCCGCGTGGCGGCCTACAAGAGTCTGACTCGGTGTCCGTCGCCGGGATGCTCGTACAGCGCCCGTAATACAGGCGCCGACACACGGACTCAGCGGTCGCGGTAGTACGCCCGGATCGCTCGGCTCAGCACCTTGGCCTCCCGGGTCCGCTCGTGCCGCAACCGCGCATCGGCACGGGCCGTGACCCACTGGTTCTCGCGCTGCAGCTTGCGGTGGCTCTCCACTCGGCGCGCGTCAAGATCGCCGTGTTCGACGGCGCTGCGGACCGCGCATCCCGGCTCGCTCTCGTGCGCGCAGTCCGTGAAGCGGCAGTGCTGCGCGAGATCGTCGATGTCGGGAAAGGCAGCGGCGATACCTGCCCCGGCATCCCACATGCCGACGCCACGCAGACCCGGCGTATCGATGAGGGTCATGCCGTCTCCCAGCGGAAACATCTCACGATCGGTGGTGGTGTGCCGTCCTTTGCCGTCACCCTGACGCACCGGCGCCGTTGCCTGGATATCGCGGCCGCACAACGCGTTGACCAGCGTCGACTTCCCGGCACCGGATACTCCGACGAACACGACGGTGCCGTGAATCCGGTCCCGCAGCTCGCTCAGCCCGGATCCGTCCAGCGCACACACCTCGACCACGCTCGCTCCGGGTGCGAGCGCCACGACCCGCTCGAATACCGGCTCGGTCGTGAGATCGACCTTCGTGAGGGCGACGACCGGCTGCGCTCCGCTGTCCCAGGCCAGGACCAGCAGCCGTTCCACGCGGCCGAGATCGACAGTGTCCGCCGCGACCGTCACCACGACGGTGTCCACGTTGGCGGCGAGGACCTGCTCCTCCGAACGCCCCGACGCGTCGGCGCGACGAATCGCACCGGTACGCGGCAGTACTGCGCAGACCGTCCCGATCGTGTCACCGTCGGTGGCGGGTTCGCGCACGATCACCCAATCGCCCGTGCAGAGGTGGTGACCCGCCGCCCGCACCGTCAGCGGACCCGCCGAGGTCACGGCTTCACTGGAGCCGCGCCCGGCCCGCACGATCCGGCCGGGAGTGCCCTGAACGTCACTGTCCGCGAACCGTTCTGCAACCTGCGGGGACCAGCCGTACTCGGCCAGAGGTTCGATCCCGGGTAGGACCTCGGGGTACACGGTGACTCCTGATCTATGCTGACGCGCGGGTTCATTGCCCCGCTCTGACAGATCCGATGGTGAACCCCTGCGGCCTCACACCGCAATCGAATTTCCGGCACACCTCACGCGGAGGATGCCCGTCCCCGCGATCGCGGACGCTGTGCACCGCGTCGACCACCGCATCGGGCCGCTGAGTCTGGAGATAGTGCGTGATCCCCGGGACAACGACCAGTTCTGCGTCGGGCAGGCCGGCGACGAATACGGGTGGTTGCCGATGACGAGGTCGGCCGGGCGGTCCGCTGTCCCTGTCGTCCTATCGGATTCGGGCGGCCGGCTGATGGAAAGCCTTCGTCGGGAGATGCAGAGGGCTCTGCGCGAGGTGGTGCAGCCTCAACCTGACGACGACGGAACCGCGGAGAATCCGACCCAGCGATCCCGCGCGCGAACGTACAGGAATGGCAAGAAGGGGAAGAAGCGCCGGTGAGGGGCAGAGACCGGTGTTGTGTTCGATTTTCGCGAAATACCGAACACAACACCGGTTTTGCGAGATGAGTAGCTACATCGTCACCGGATCGTCGTCCACAGCAACTCCGGCCGGATCGAGCCCATGCCGTACATCTGCACACCCTGGATACCGTCGCCGAGCACAGCGGCCGGCGCGGTGCGGATGTACCACACGACGGGGCTCAGTTCGACGATCCGCTCCTGCGCGGTCGTGTAGGCGGCAATGCGTTCGTCGAGGTCGGCGGCCGTCCGGCCGTCGTCGATGGCCGCGTTGAGCGCCGGGTCGTCGAGGCCGGTGAAGTTCCCGGGCGACTCGCCGTGAAAATTGGCCCACAGCGCGGTGTCGGGGTCGAGGATCGTTGCCGACGTGATCGCGACGTCGAAATCGTAGGTGCTCAACCTCGGCAGGGCAGAAGCGAATTCCATGATCTCGAGTTGGACGTCGACGTGGTCGAATGCGCCCAGCTGCGCCTGGACGGCTTCGGCCATCGCCTTGTTCTCCACCGACGTGTACGCCAGGAACGTGAAGGCGACGGGTTTCCCCTCGGCGGCAAGCTCATCGAACAGTTTCTGCGCCGCGTCCGGATCGTGTGTCGGAATGTCGATGTCTGCGTAGAACGGGGACGACTCGTCGAACAGTGTCCGCGGAAGCTCCGCCCGTCCGTTGAAGACCGACTCGTTGAGTGCGTCGATGTCGAGTGCCAGCGCGAGCGCTCGACGCGCCCGCTCGTCGTCGAACGGTGCGCGGCGGGTGTTCATGGCCATGAACTGGCCCCCGCCGGTGGGCTCGACGACCGTGCGCAGTCCGGCGTCCTCGGCCCGTCCGAGCGACGCCCAACTGCCTTCGATCGCGAGTCCGGCGTCGCCGGAGACCACGGCGTTGACGCGCTGATTGGTGTCGCCGTTGTGGACCAGTTCGATCCCGTCCAGATAGGGAGCCGGCTCGTATCCGGCATTGCGCTCGAGGATGATCCGATCCTGCCGACGCCACTGCGCCATCGTGAAGGGGCCGGCGCCGATCGGTTTCTCGTCGAAGGCCTGCCGTCCCCCGCCGAGCGCGGTGGGAGAGGCGATCCAGTTCAGGCCACTCCACACCACTGATTGCGCGTAGTGCGGGTTCGGCGAGTCGAGGGTCACCCGCAGCGTCAGCGGATCGGTCACCTCGAGCGTGCCGATCTGTGAGGCCTGGATCAGCGACGGTGAACCCGAGGTGGAGTCCTGCATGCGATCCCAGTTGTACCGAACCGCTTCGGCATCGTAGGGGGTTCCGTCGGTGAACGTCGTGCCCTCGCGCAACCTCAGCTCGAACGTCGCGCCGCCGTCGGAGGATTCGAACGATTCGGCAAGGACGGGAGTGACCTCGAGGGTTTCAGGATCGTTGACCAGCAGCGTTCCATACAGCGCATTGCCGATGAGGCTGTTGGAAACCCACGCGTTGACAAGAGTTGCCGGGTCGAGCGAACGTGGTTCGCCGCCTTGGACGACGCGGACGGTACCGCCCGCGACCGGGTCGCCGGCGTCGGCTGCCGCGGATTCCGGTGTGCCGGCACTTCCGCACGCTCCCAACGCCAGAGCCAAGATCGCGACCACTGTCGCCGCCAGTCCCTCGCGCCGGATCGTGGGTCTTCTACGTGTGTGGTCGAGCATCGGAACTCCTTCACTGGAGTGACTGCCGGAGCGGCGGTTCGGCCTCTGGCACGTCGATTCGAGCCTGGCCATTACTGGACGGAAACGCTACTCTCGCACATCAGAATGAAATTCTCTACGCGTACGCATCCTCGGGAGGCCCACATGACAGCGCAGGATCTCGAACCGGCAAGCCTCGGACCGACACCTACCGCCCACGCTCTGCGGACCCCCGATGCGCCGGCGATCATCATGGGCGAGGGAGACGTCGTCACGTACGGCGAGCTGGACGACCGATCTGCGCGCTTTGCATCCCACCTCCGCGGACGGGGCCTGACCACCGGAGACCATATCGCGATCCTGATGGAGAACTCGCGGGAGTTCCTCGAAGTTTCCTGGGCGGCACAACGGTCGGGGCTGTACTACACCGCGATCAATCGACACCTGCGCCCCACCGAGGTCCAGTACATCCTCGACGATTCCGGCGCGGCCGCGCTGGTCACCACGGCATCGATGTCCGACGTCATCGACGGACTCGATCTGTCGGCCATCGACTTCCGCATCTGCACCGACGGTGAACTACCCGGATTCGACGACTACGCGTCGATCCTCGAACGGACGGACCCGCTACCGTTCGACGAGTGCATCGAAGGCCGCGAGATGCTGTACTCGTCGGGAACCACCGGGCGCCCGAAGGGCATCCGCAAGCCGTTACCGGGCACGCCGTACGGCGATCCCACCGCGCCGCCGGCGCTGATCGCTCAGGGCATCGCAGCACGAGGGATCACGGCGGGCAGCGTATACCTCTCCCCTGCCCCGCTGTATCACGGTTCCCCACTGGTGTTCTGCATGTCGGCGCAGCGCCTCGGCGCCACCGTCGTCGTTATGGAACGATTCGACCCGATCCGGTGCCTCGAACTCATCGAGCGCCACCGCGTCACCTACGCGCAGTTCGTTCCGACGATGTTCGTGCGGATGCTCAAGATCGACGAACAGGAACGCGCGAGATTCGATTTGTCGTCGCTGGAGGAAGTCACGCACGGTGCCGCACCGTGTCCGGTATCCGTCAAGTACCGCATGATCGAATGGATGGGGCCGATCATCCACGAATACTATTCGGGCACCGAGGATGTCGGGGCAACCCAGATCTCCTGCACAGAATGGTTGGACCACCCGGGATCCGTCGGCAGACCGATGCAGAAGTGCCACATCGTCGACGAGGACGGCGACGAACTGCCACCCGGTGAGGTCGGAATCGTGTACTTCGACGGTGGGCGTCCCTTCGAATACCACAACGATCCCGGCAAGACCGCCGCAGTCACCCATCCGAAGGGGTGGCGCACTCTCGGCGACATGGGGTATCTCGACGACGACGGCTACCTCTACCTGACCGACCGGCAGGCTCTGATGATCATCTCGGGTGGGGTGAACATCTACCCCCAGGAAACGGAGAACGTCCTCATCGGCCATCCCTCAGTCCTCGATGTCGCCGTCATCGGCGTGCCCGACGACGAGATGGGCGAGGCCGTGAAAGCGGTCGTTCAACCGGTCGACCCGGCCGCGGCGACCGACGCACTCGCCGACGAACTTCTCGCCTACTGTCGGCGCGAACTCGCCACATACAAGTGCCCACGCACCGTCGATTTCGTGACCGAACTCCCCCGCGACCCCAACGGCAAGCTGTACAAGCGCCACATCCGCGAGAAGTACTGGCAGGACGCGACATCGGGGCCCACACGACTCGTGGGCGGGTAACCCACATCGAGAACGCGCAAGAAGGGAACTACTGCGCGATCAGATGGCACCTATTCGTGCAGCAGTCCCGCCTCCGCAAAAAACCTGTTGGCAGACCAAGGGGCCACTGCTACCTTCTGCGGAGACCGGCCGAGAGAACAAGGAGGTGGTACCCGTGAACGCAGTATCGACATCGGTGCTCCCCTCTGAGGTCACGGTCGGGCGATAGGTCGTCCGGGAGCGCCGTTCAAGAGCACTCCCGAAAGGCCTGACATGACCATGCACTTCACTTCCGAACAGCGCCTCGACGACGGCGTCCTCGAACGCGAATTCGCCCTCGGCGAGATCCCTGGCGTCCTGTGGACGCCCGGATCCGCATCCGCACCGGCGCCGCTGATTTTGATCGGTCACCCGGGCGGACTGCACATGATGTACCCGCGACTGGTGGCGCGCGCCCGGGACGCCGTGGCGGAAGGCTTCGCCGCGGCCACCATCGAACTCCCCGGGAGCGGTGACCGGCCCCGTTCCGCCGTCGCCGAGCAGGCCCGCGCCGACCTGCGCCGGGCGCTGGAGGCCGGCGAGCCCGTCGCCGACGAGATCGTCGACCGGCTCGTCCTGCCGCTGGTCGAAAAGGCGGTCCCGGAATGGCGGGCTACGTTGGATGCCCTCCTTTCGCTGCCCGAGATCGATGGTCCGGTCGGGTACTCGGGCGGGGTGATCGCCATCGGGATCCGGCTGGCGGTGGTCGAGCCGCGCATTTCGGCCGCCCTTCTGTTTGCCGGAAGTTTCGTGCCCCGCACCGTGTTCGAGGAGGCTCGGAAGATCACCATTCCGCTGCAGGTCCTGCTGCAGTGGGACGACGAAGGAAACGACCGGCAAATGGCCCTGGACTTGTTCGACACCTTCGGCTCCAAGGAGAAGACGCTGCACGCCAATATGGGCGGACACACCGGCGTCCCGCAGTTCGAAGAGAGTGACGGGAACCAGTTCTTCTCCCGGCACCTGAAGTGAGGCGGATGTCGGAATCCGACCACAAAGCCCGCCGGCAGCAACACCCTCGGGTGCCCAGTGCGCCGTTCCCGCCTGGGTGCACCTCGAACGTGACCGTGCCGGCACAGAGCGGGACTCGCCATCATCTCGGGCAGACTCCGGTATGGGCTCTGAACCTCCTCATCAGAAGCTGTGCTGACCAGATGTCGCGCACCGCACGCGGAGGGACACCGATGAGGCCGATGAGTTCCGAGCACACGGCAGGTCTACCCAGTCATGAGGAAACTGATCTATGGGTTCGGGGTGTCCCTGGACGGCTATATCAACGACCGCGACGGCAACATCGACTGGACCGACCCCGACGACGAACTACACCAGTTTCACAACGACAGGTACCGCGAGATCGAGATCTCGCTGCACGGCCGCCGACTCTACGAACTGATGGCCCAGTACTGGCCGCACGTGCCCGAGAACGCGCCGCGCATCGAGCGCGAGTTCGGTCAGCTCTGGACGGAAAAGCCCAAGGTGGTCTTCTCCCGGACACTGGCCGAGGTCGACTGGAACAGCACCCTGGTCAGTGAGAACGCCGTCGAAGAGGTCCGCAGACTCAAGACTGCAGGCGATGGCGTCATGGAAGTCGGTGGCGCAAACCTCGCGGCCTCACTGATGCCACACGGACTTATCGACGAGTACCAACTGTTCCTCTCACCTGTGGTGCTCGGCGGCGGCACACCGATGTTCCCTCTACTGGACAAGCGCGTGACGCTCCGGTTGGCCGAAACCAGGCATTTCAACACAGTGGTGATGCTGCGCTACCTCGCCGACTGAGATTGACTCAACCGCAACACCTTTGCGGTCACGCGACCGTCACGGCCGCGGTCCGGGACGCGTAGGTCTCCGATCGATTGCTCTTCCCGACCACGTCGAGAACCGCAGTGGAGAATCGAGCCCATGCCCACCACCTCCGGCGACTTCGAATTGACGATCGATGAGCTGCGAGTTGTCACCCGCTATGTGGCCGAGGCCGCTCAGGAAGTCCTGTCGGTATTCGAGAATGCGGTGCCCGACGATCTCCGTCCGCGCGCCGCCCTCAACGCGGCGTGGCTGTTCGTCGACGGCGCGAAACGAACGAGGCTGCAGCGGGTCACCTCACTGGATGCGCATCGAGCCGCCAAGGACGCGCCGACCGAGACGGCACGTCTGGCTGCGCGCGCCGCCGGGGATGCCGCATCCGCCGCCTACCTGCATCCGATTTCGCGCGCCCACCAGGTTGGACACATTCTGCGCGCCGCGGCGAGCGCCGCGCGGATCGCCGAGCTGAATGCGGGCGGCGATCCCGCGGTCGGAGACATGGTGGTCGAACAGGCTCGCCGACGCGCGACGCCCACCCTGATCGCCGTCCTGTGCCGATATCCTCTCGCACCGACCGCCGATAATCGCGTTGGCCAGCTCATGAGCACGCTGGACCGCGCCCTCCGCAAAGCGGATATGCAACCGTAGTCGTGCCCGTCGACCTGCCGTTCGGTTGTGCACATCTCGTAGTTCCGCCCCGGCGTGTTGCGACGAGATGTGCGCACTCGAAATCTTGATCTTCGTCATCCATCGAAGAACCGCGGGGACGGATCCTGACCTCGACTCGCAATACGTCGCTGCAACCTACGTTCCATTTCGTGGAGTTCTGCGAGACGCGCTCGTCCATTTGCCGTGCGGCGTAGCCCTGCTTCTGGTGGTCTCGAATGCGCTGCTGTACCGAGGCGAGGAGTCGTCGGTCGTCGTTCGGACCTGGAATCTCCGCATTTCCCTGCTTCCTCGCCTTCTTCGGCCTCTTTCCGGGCGTCGACTCGGCTGTCGTCAAGACCTTCGGGGTGCGTTTGACGCGAGGTTGATTTGACGGAGACGTATCAGCACTCTTGCCGAACTTCTTCTTCGATGGCTGTCGGCACACATTGTTGAGCACGGTCCGTGCCTTGGCAGCAGCTCTACGGTGCTGTTCCTCTTCCGGGTTGTCCGAACTGTCGGAACTGCCGAGCGGACGCAGTCCTCGTGCAGCCAAGAATTTTCGACTGTTGCGATCGCGCGTTCATGCTTGGCACACCGCTTGCAACGATGAGGATCGGATCCGGGAACTGCATTCGGTGAACCACACCAGCCACACTTCGCGGACCGGGATTGTGGGCACCCTTTCGGGGTGCGTCTGGATCGACGACAGCGCTCTTGACGTCGCGGGCACCCCACACCGGAGTCCGCGCTTTGCTCGTGGGAGCACCGGTGTGTAGATGGACCCCCGAACGGCGCGCTCGCACCATACCGCCTCCGAATCTCGTCGACTGCGAACCCGACTCGCAGCAAGTTACCGCGCGCTGCCGACTTTGTCCGGATGGTCGCGCACTCGGTAGCCATCCCCTGCATCGAGGCGCTCGTGCGCACAGCGCTCGAACGTCATCGACCGCACGATCCCACCCGCTCGGCGGCGGCGTGAACACCGACCTGGCGGGAGCTGCGCTTACCGCGTCCCAAAACATCCACCCACCTGTGGCAATTGCGACGAGTACGGCTGGCTACCCGACGACGATCTCCGCCGAGCAGTTCGCTGCTCGTGCCGCCGTGCCTCATCCGAGCCCACACACCGGACGTGGTGCGCGAGCAATGCGTGGCAAGGAAGGAGTGGCTATTCGCCGTGGTCCGTCCGATGGATCCGCCGTCGCATCGCGACGACATCGCGGGCGTGCGGTTCGTCCCCGAGCCGCACCGCCAGCGTCTTCTCGGCCAGCCCCGGTGGTAGCGCGACCGAGAACTTCAGTCCAGCAACGGCGTTCGGCACGACATGCGGCAGGGTCCAAGACGGATCGCCCAGAGCCGCGCGCACGTCCGTCGGAGTGACGCCTGGAAGCAGTCGCAGCGACTTCTCATCGACCCGTTGGCGGGGATCCACCAGCGTCGGAAGCGATGCCTGCAACGTACGGTTGGCTGCGGTGCCAGCCCAGGTCCACCATCGGCCGGCCCCTTCCGACGGCATCGCGAGTACAGAGGCGTCCGAGTCGACCGTGTCGGCATAGCTCTGCCGTAGTTCTGTAAGCACCTTGTCCGCGCGTCGGGTGAAGGTCACTCCTGCAGGCGTGACGCCGAGCAACACGGCCCGCATGCCTTGCGTGACGTCGTAGGACACCCCGCCTCCCAGGCCGGACCACTTGGCTTTGCCGCCGCCGTCCACAGGCTCGACGAAACACCGGCGTCGTTGCCAATCGATGTGGGCCACCATCCACGAGCGGCCACCGAGCAACAGCACGCGCGGGCCGGCCACTTCTTCGACCAGCAGGTCGGTGCCCACGGTCCCGACCTCGTTGCGTCCGGCCAGCACCGTGAACTCCGGCGGCGCGCTGAAGACGGACGTCAGGTCGGAGAAGTACCGCCGGCCGAACCGGTGCTCTGCTTCGGGACCGATGTGCAGGAAGTCCCCGTCGCGCTCGAAAAACCCCTGCGTGCATAGGAAATCCATGATGTCGTTGGCATGCTCGTCGAATATCGGAAGCTGTCCCCACCACTGCCGCCAGCTCGACACTCCGAGCCTGTGTTCCTGCATACACAGGGCGAGCATCTGCTGCGCAGCGATGTGCCGCGGCGACGGCGGCGGCACGATGGGCTCTACCCATCCACGCGACGAGCGCTCCAGCATGCCGAAAGTGAGCAGAACTTGTTCGTCGTCGACGCACAGGAACAGGCAGTTGCGGGCGGTGCCGGACCGGCGGCCGGTGCGGCCGAGCCGCTGCAGGAACGACGCGACGGTCCGGGGCGAACCGATCTGGATGACACGGTCAAGATCGCCGACGTCAATGCCGAGCTCGAGGGTGGAGGTCGCGACTATGACGGTGTCGCGGGCTTCGGCGAAGGCCGCTTCTGATTGACGTCGTTCGGCCGCGGACAACGACGAGTGGGAAAGGAATGTCGTGATGCCACGCTCGCGCAGGGCAGCTCCGAGCTCTTCGGCACGGCGCCGGGAGTCGACAAATACCAGTCGCTTCTCGCCCTGGTGCAAGGCGGCGATGACCGTGGCGGCGTTGTCGACCGAACCGACGTAGTCGACGGTGATGTCCGGCAGTGCGGCCGCGGATGGGACAGCAGGGTCGACAACACGGCGCGGACGGTCGGTGGCGCCACCCTGCAGCCAAGACAGCAACTCTTCCGGGTTCCCGACGGTGGCCGACAGTCCGATGCGTTGCAGCGGTCGCCCGGCCACGCGTGCGAGCCGTTCCAGAACGGCGAGCAGGTGCCACCCCCGGTCGTCACCGGCGAAGGCGTGCACCTCGTCGACGACGACCGCGCGCAAACCTCCGAACAGCGCTCGTGGGTCCACCTTGGTGGACACGAGCATCGCTTCGAGGGATTCGGGGGTGGTGAGCAGAATGTCGGGACGCCCCCGCAGGATTCGTTGTCGCGCGGGCTGTCCGACGTCCCCGTGCCACACGGCGGCGGTGCGGCCGAGCCACTGGGCGTAGCTGTGCAGGCGCGGTTGCAGGTTGTTGAGCAGCGCCCGCAGCGGGCACACGTACAGCACCGAGGTGCCCTGCCAGTCCTGCTCGGCCATCGCCGAGAGCAGCGGGAAGGTCGCGGCCTCGGTCTTGCCCCCGGCTGTCGGTGCCAGCACCAGCGCGTCGTCGCCGGCCAGGATCGGCCCTACCGCCGCGGCCTGAGTGGGCCGGAGACCATTCCAGCGCAGAGTGTTCGCGAGGTGGTACTGCACGCCTGGATGCAAGAGGCTGAAAGCGTCGTCGGTCACGAATCGAACCGCTCGGTCAGGTGATGGTCGGACATCCCGTCGATCATTCGCGCTTGCCCGGACAGAGGCAACTTCCCTGTGGCGACATGCTAGCGCATCCGCTAGCATGAATGGGTGTCGAAGGCAGACAAGATTCGCGCGGCGATCACGCAGAATCCCCGGAACGTCCGCTACGACGACTTACATCGGTTGTGCGTGGAGGTCTTCGGGTCGCCGCGGCAGGACGGGAGCAGTCATGCCGTCTTTCGAACGCCCTGGCCGGGCGACCCTCGCGTGAACATCCAGCGCGGCAAGAATGGGGAGGCCAAGCCTTACCAGGTCAAGCAGGTTTTGGCTGCAATCGAGAAAATGGAGGAGGAATCGTGAACCGCCCAGATGCCCGCCATTACAGCTACCGGGTCCAATGGTCGCCGGACGACGACGAGTACGTGGCGACCGTGCTCGAGTTCCCGAGTCTGTCCTGGCTCGAAAGCGACCAGAGCCAGGCATTGGAAGGCCTCGTCCGTCTCGTCGAAGGTGTGATCGATGATCTGATCACCAACAAGGAGACCGTGCCCCAACCATTCTCCGAGCGTTCCTACAGCGGCACAATCTACGTTCGCACCTCCGCCGACCTGCATCGCCGTCTCGCAGTTGAAGCTGCAGAACGCCGTGTTTCGCTCAACCAACTGGCGGTACAACGATTGGCCAGTGCGTAACGGTACTCGTGCTCGACCGCCCGCGTACGTGCGTGCTCCTCGGTGGACGTCGCACCGGGTTTCGGCAGATAGAAGCGGATGCGGGCCTGCTGCTCCATATCGACGTGATGGAACGCAGGCCAGTCCTGCCAGCCGTCACCGTCGCCGAGCGGCTGCTCGTCGATGACCCACGATCCGAGCTCACGCTGACGGCGGGGCGCGAGACCGATCGCCTTCATCAGATCGCGGATCACCAGGGACTTCTCTTCGCTGACCTGCTCGTGCTTCGACGGTGCCAACAGACGCTCGGAGATCCCCGGAAGGTGGCTGCGGTGCTCGTTGCCGTCGATGCCGTACAGGTTGATGGCGGAACCGGCGGGCAGTTCGCTGACCAGACCGGGGTGGTGCAGGAACACCAGTTCCTGCACGAACGGGATGACGCCCTTGAGTTTGTACGCCGGCTCACCGGTCAACTCGGTGAGGCCGTCGACCAGTTTCGACTTGAAGTACTGTGCCTTGCGGCGTGCGAGCAGCAGCGGCGAATCTTCCGAACGGTGCCCGCCGCGACTCCATACGTGGTCGTTGCCGCGCAACGTGCCGCTGTAGTACTTGAGCTCGATCAGGTAGAGGGTGTCGCGGGCAAGGACCAGCAGGTCCACTTCGTGCCAGCGGCCGCGGTTGTCGCGGAACTCGAAGTTGGACCAGGCCCGGAACGGCGGTGCATCGGGAAGGAGGTTCTTGACGAGGTCGAGACCTGCCTTTTCGTGGTCGAACTGGGAGGGGCTGATCTCGACCCAACGGTCACTGCGCACCGCGTTCTACCCCGCTTCCGTCCGGTCGTTCACGTCCGTCACAACTTACCCGGCGGCAGATCGGCTGATGCGTAGCCGTGGGCCATAGACTGTCCACTCATGTCCTCGCTGCGCCGATTCGATCTACTCATCCAGTCGTTGGCATCGAAGGTGGGTCCGGCCACCTACCAGCGCGGCGCGGGATACGTACGCAACGGCGCTGTGCTGAGCTGCGATTTCCTCGACGAGGAGTTGATGGCGGTGGGGGAAGTCGCGGGCACCGAGATCTACGACACCGATGCGGTCTTCCGGGTCGGCTCGCGGGGCCTCGAATTCGACTACGGCGAGTGCAGCTGCCCCGTCGGGTTCAACTGTAAGCACACGGTGGCGCTGGTACTCACACTCGCTGCGGCACCGAGGGCCGTCGCCCCGGCCAAACCCACGTGGGAACACGCCCTCGACTCGATCGTCGCTGTCGACGACACCGACAGCGGTGTGCCGATGGGGTTGCAGCTGGGGCTCTCAGCCTCAGCGAACGCCCCGACGCCGAAGCTGACCGCGCGGCTCGTGCGGCCAGGGAAGAAGGGCTGGGTCACCGGGAACCTGTCGTGGTCGAATCTGCGCTACAGCCACGACGTGAATCGTCCGCAGCAACGACTGCTGCTCGAGTTGGCGGCGCTGGTGCAGTCGTCGTCTCGGAACTACTACAGTCCCAATTCGGGCAGCACCCTCGACCTGTCCGGAATGTCGCCGCGACTGTGGTCGCTGCTCGACGAGGCGCTTGCGTTGAGGATCGAGATGCGGTATGCCCGCAAGTCGCTCGGCGCGCTGCCCAGGCCTGGTGTCGCCGAGGTGTGTGTAGACCTCGCCGACGCCGGCAACGAGTTGACCGTCACCCCGAGCGTGCGGGTCGACGGCGACGACCTGCCCGCCACCGTGGTGGGGTTCCTCGGAGAGCCCGCGCACGGCGTGATCTATCTACGCCCCGGCGACCCCACGGGCTCCGGGCCGGCGGAGTGGCCGTTTCGGATCGCGCGGTTGCTCGGCAGCGCACCTGGAGGCATGCAGCGGCTGCTGCTGGGAAACGCGGCGCTGACGGTGCCCGCCGACCAGGTGCCCCGGTTTGCGGCGACCTACTATCCGCGGTTGCAGCGGGCCGCGACGGTCTCCTCCTCGGACGGCTCGTTCACCGCCCCGACGGTCAGCGGCCCCCGCCTGGTCCTGCACGTCGCCTACCGAGCCGGGCACCGCACCGACCTGCACTGGCAGATTCTCTACACGATCGGCAACGCCGAGCATCTCGTGGAGCCGTACGACCGGCGCGGCGACGCGGTGCGCGACAACGATGCCGAGGACCGGATTCTGGCCGAGATCCGTTCTGTGGTCGCGCCGTTCGGGTTGGACAATCAGCTCGACGGACGGTTGCTGTCGCACGCGACGCTCGGCGGGTTCGACACCGTCCGCTTCGCCACCGAGTTGCTGCCGCTGCTGTCCGACCGCGACGACGTGGAGGTGCGGGTCGACGGCACACCCGCCGACTATCGCGATGTGAGCGACACTCTGCGGATCGGACTGTCCACCAAGGCGACCGGGGACTCCGACTGGTTCGACCTGAACATCACCATCGAGATCGACGGTGAGACGGTCCCGTTCCGCGAGGTGTTCACCGCGCTCAGCGAGGGCGCGCCGTACCTGATGCTTCCCGACGGGGCATACCTGTCGTTGGACAAGCCGGAACTGCAACAGCTGCGCCGGCTCGTCGACGAAGCTCGCGCACTGCGCGAGGACAACGACCCGGACCGACTGCGACTGAGCCGTTTCCAGGCGGGTATGTGGGAGGAGTTGGCGGCGCTCGGTGTGGTCAACAAGCAGGCTGCGGCCTGGAAGAAGCAGGTTCAGGGACTTCTCGAAGTGAAGTCGGCAGCGAAGACCCGAGTGCCGAAGGAACTCCAGGCGACGCTGCGGCCGTATCAGCTCGACGGGTTCCGATGGCTGACGTTCCTGTGGACCCATCGACTCGGCGGAATCCTCGCCGACGACATGGGCTTGGGC